>JBAQXA010000431.1:0-2370 GCA_049299195.1 Nocardioides sp. | reverse complement strand
CGGGTTGTTGTCGGTCGTGGCGCTCAGACCGACTGTGCCCGCCACCAACGGGAAGATGAGGTCCTTGATTGCCTGAATCGGGTGGATCAGCAGCATCCGCGGGTTGAGGCGGAGCCAGCCCTCGTTGCCCGGCTCCGGCGTCGGTGGTGAGCTCACGTGCCGTCGCCTTCGGTGGCTGCGGTGAACTCGGTGAGCTCGGCGACCACGCGCCGGGCGGTCTCGGCGTCGAGGCAGTCGATCTCGAGGGCGCCGGCGGACGAGGCCGTGGTGACGGTGATGGAAGCGAGCCCAAACAAGCGCATGAGCGCGCCCTGCGAGGAGTCGACGGTCTGGATGCGCGCAATCGGGGCGATGCGCTGCTCGGTGGTGATCCAGCCACGGCGGGTGTAGACGGCTTCGTCGGTCACCTCCCAGCGGTGGATCCGGTAGCGGATCGGAGGGGCGACGATGACTTCGATGGCGGAAATAGCGATGAACAACCCGACGACAGCGTTCCGCCACCACGTGTCCACGTCGAGGAAGCGGCCCAGCGCCCACCAGATAGCCACCGCGACCGCGGACTCGATCACGAAGGCGATGCCGGCCTTCACCCGCCAGTAGGCGGTCGCTTTGGGAGAGACAAGCCGTGCGGGCTCGCGGAGGGTGGCGATCTCGTCGCCGGGCGGCAGTGCGGCTGAGCTCCCCGTCATACTCATGGGACGACTGTGGCACACGGCCCCCCGCCGCGAATCGGCCCGTATGCCGCGACAGCCGTAGACTCGCGGCCCGTGGCACTCACCATCGGCATCGTCGGACTCCCCAATGCAGGCAAGTCGACGCTCTTCAACGCGTTGACCAACAATGACGTGTTGGCCGCGAACTATCCGTTCGCGACGATCGAGCCCAACGTCGGCGTCGTCGGGGTGCCCGATCCTCGGCTCGCGCAGCTCGCCGAGGTGTTCGGTTCGGTCCGGACCCTCCCTGCGACGGTCGAGTTCGTCGACATCGCCGGGATTGTGCGCGGCGCCTCCGAGGGGGAGGGGTTGGGCAACAAATTCCTCTCCCACATCCGCGAGTCCGCGGCGATCTGCCAGGTGACGCGGGTCTTCCGCGACGAGGACGTCACCCATGTCGACGGCAAGGTCGACCCCGCCTCCGACATCGGCACCATCAGCACCGAGCTGATCCTGGCCGACCTGCAGACCGTAGAGAAGGCGCTGCCGCGGCTGGAGAAGGAAGCGCGGATGAAGAAGGACCTCGCGCCGACCCTGGAGGCCACCCGGGAAGCGCTGGCCGCGCTCGAGTCCGGTACGCCGATCATTGCGACCAAAATCGACCGCGCGCTGATCCGGGAGTTGTCGCTGCTGACCGCCAAGCCCTTCATCTTCGTCTTCAACTGCGACGCCGACGAGCTGAGCGACGAGGCGCTGAAGTCGCGGATGCGCGAGATCGTGGCGCCCGCCGAAGCGATCTTCTTGGACGCGAAGTTTGAAGCCGAGCTCGTCGAACTCGACGACGAGGCCGAGGCCCGCGAGATGCTCCACGAGCTGGGCGTCGAGGAGTCGGGTCTCGACCAGCTCGCCCGCGTCGGCTTCGACACCCTCGGCCTGCAGACCTACCTCACCGCCGGCCCCAAGGAGTCGCGCGCGTGGACCATCAAGAAAGGCGCAACCGCCCCTGAGGCAGCCGGCGTCATTCACACCGATTTCCAGCGTGGCTTCATCAAGGCGGAGGTCGTCAGCTTCGACGACCTCATGGCCGCCGGCTCCATGCTTAAGGCCCGCGAAGCCGGAAAGGTCCGTATGGAGGGCAAGGACTACGTCATGCACGACGGCGACGTCGTGGAGTTCAGGTTTAACGTGTGAGTGACGCGATCTCGCTGTGCCCTGAGTGCCAGAGCGAACACTGCTACGCGATGGGCGCCCTCCTGGTTTGCCCGATGTGCGGCCACGAATGGGCGCCCGGCGACACGGGGGAGGTCTCTGCCATGGAGGAGCCTCGCGTCATCACGGACGCCGTCGGCAACGTCCTCGCCGACGGCGACACCGTGATGGTCATCAAGGACCTGAAGGTCAAGGGGTCCTCGACGCCGATCAAGGTCGGCACGAAGGTCCGCGGGATCAGGCTGGTCGACGGGGTCGGGGATCACGACATCGACTGCAAGATCGACGGCTTCGGGCCGATGCAACTCAAGGCGAGCCTGGTCAAGAAGGCCTGACGAGCTTCGCGGCCGACGTCGTGGAGTTCCGCTTCAACGCGTGAGTCGGCGCGTTTGCGCAGGTCAGCAACGCGGCGCCTTCGTTCCTGGGCGCACCATGGTGCGCGAAGATTTGGCGTAACCGTTGCGGTCAGCACTGGTGGGGGCGGATGCTGAGCGGGTTCGTCGTGGTC
>JBAQXA010000430.1:0-3837 GCA_049299195.1 Nocardioides sp. | reverse complement strand
GCGCAATGTCACGAGTCGCGCTCCGAGGCCACCACGAGCTGGTAGGCCGGCATCGTGAGGAACGCCGGGAAGTCCTCGGCGAGCGCGACCGAGGCAAACAGCTCGGCGGCCGGATCGATCCAGCGCGCCACCGCCGCCGGCATCCCTGCCTCATGCAGCCGGCCGACCTCTTCGGCCAGGATCGCCCGCACGCGTTGGTCGGTCAGCGGAGCCCCACCGACGTTGACCGCGTGGTGCACCCACTGCCAAATCTGCGAGCGGCTGATCTCGGCGGTGGCCGCGTCCTCCATCAGGTTGTTGATGCCGACGGCGCCACTGCCCGCCAGCCACGCAGCGAGGTAGTGGACCGCGACGGCGACGTTGATGCGCACCCCGGCTTCGGTGACCTCCCCGCCGGTCGCGGAGGCAGCCAGCAGCTGGTCGGCGTCGACCGCGACCTCGGGTCGCAACCGGTCGAGCTGGTTGGGCCGGTCGCCCAGGGTGGCGTCAAAGACCTCCCGGCAGATCGGCACCAGATCGGGGTGCGCCACCCAGGAGCCATCGAAGCCGTCGCCGGCCTCCCGCTCCTTGTCGGCGCGTACGGCGGCAAAAGCGGCCGCGTTGATCTCCGGGTCGCGCCGGTTGGGGATAAAGGCGGCCATGCCGCCAATCGCCATCGCACCGCGCTTGTGGCAGGTCTGCACGAGCAACTCGCTGTAGGCCCGCATCATCGGTGCGGTCATCGTGATCGCCGAGCGATCGGGCAGCAAGAACTCCGGCCCGGCGTCGCGGAAGACCTTGATGATGCTGAACAGGTAGTCCCAACGCCCGGCATTGAGGCCGGTCGCATAGGGACCGAGCGCGTGCAGGATCTCGTCCATCTCGAAGGCGGCCGGGATCGTCTCGATCAGCACGGTCGCGCGGATGCACCCGGCGGGCAGGCCGAGCTCGGCCTCGCAGCGGGCAAAGACGTCGTGCCAGAGCCGGGCCTCGTGGTGGCTCTCCATCTTGGGCAGATAGAAGTAGGGCCCG
The DNA here is from genome assembly GCA_049299195.1 of Nocardioides sp. Classification (GTDB taxonomy): domain Bacteria; phylum Actinomycetota; class Actinomycetes; order Propionibacteriales; family Nocardioidaceae; genus Nocardioides. Next base: position 2,826 of record JBAQXA010000430.1, on the reverse strand, counting down.
CTGCCTCGGCTCAACAGCTCCGCGGCGTTGTGGAACAGATGCAGCCCGGCGTCGACCAGGGCTCCCACCGCGGGCCGCCCCTGTGGGTCGACCAAGTGCTGCTCATCAAGATGCCAGCCCCGCGGCCGCGGCAAGATGACCGGCCGCTCGACTCCGTCGGCCAGCGCGTAGTGCTTGCCTTCGGGAGAGGTCCACTCCAACGAGCCCCGCACGGCTCCGTGCAGCACCCGCTGGCCGCCGATGACGTTGCCCCAGTGGGGGGTGTTGGCATCCTCCAGGTCGGCCAACCACACGTTGGCCCCCGAGTTCAGCGCGTTGATGCCGAGCTTGAAGTCGGCCGGCCCCGTGATCTCCACCCGCCGATCGCTCAGGTCGGCGGGCGGTGGCGGCACCCTCCAGTCGCCGGCCCGCACCTCGGCGGTCTCGGGAAGGAAGTCCAGTCGGCCGGTCCGCCGCACCCCTTCGCGGCGTACCTCACGGGCGGCGAGCAGGTCGGCGCGCCGATCGGCAAACTCCTCGTGCAGCACCTGCAGGAGCGCCAGCGCCGGCTCAGTCAGAATCTCCGCCGCACCCTCGACCTCGGGCGCGGACAACGTCCAGAAGTCACCCATGCCCTAGGCCTCCGTTCCGGTGAGGTACTCCGGCCGCACCGGAATCTTCTCCAGTGCCAGCCCGGTCGCCTGCCGGATCGCGGCCATCACGGCCGGACCGGACGAGATGTTCGGCGCCTCGCCCACCCCACGCAGACCGTAGGGGGCGAAGGGGTCGGCCAACTCCAAGACCTCGACCTTCATGGGCGGCATGTCCAGGATCGTCGGGATCAGGTAGTCGGTGAAGGACGGATTGCGCACGAGCCCGTCCTTGACCACGATCTGCTCCATCAGCGCCAGGCCGAGCCCCTGCGCGCTGCCGCCGTGGATCTGACCGCGAACGGCCTGCGGGTTGAGCGCCTTGCCGACATCTTGGGCGGTCGAGAGCTCCACCACCTTGACCAGGCCAAGATCGACGTCGACATCGACGACGGCTCGGTGCGCGCTGAAGCTCCACTGCACGTGGGCCTCACCCTGGCCGGTCTCCGGATCGATCGGGAAGGTCGGCCGGTGGCGCCACTCGACGGTCTTTTCGATCGGCTCCGCACCGAGGACGTCGGCCAGCGACGCGATCGGTTGGCCGTCGACCAGCACCTGGCCGTCGGCGGCGGTGAGCACCGCCGGGTCCTGCCCGAGGCGCGCGGCGAGTTCCATCCGGATCTGCAGGCAGGCCGCCTGCACCGCTCCCCCGGTGACATAGCTCTGCCGGGAGGCCGAGGAGGAGCCACCGCTGCCGACCTGGGTGTCCTTGGGGTGGATCATCACCTGGCTGACGCCCAGCTCGGTGCGGGCGATCTGCTGCTCGATCGTGATCAGGCCCTGACCCACTTCGGCGGCCGCGGTGTGCACGGTCGCGACCGGCTCACCCGCGACGACCTCGAGCCGCACCCGGGCGGTGGAGTAGTCGTCGAAGCCCTCGGAGAAGGCGACGTTCTTGTAGGACACGGCATAGCCGACTCCGCGGCGTACGCCTTCGCCGTGGGTGGTGTTGGACACCCCACCCGGCAGCCGCGTCAGCGGGATCTCACCCTCGGCGTCGAGTGCCGGCGGCAGTGGCAGCGACTCCAGATGGTCGAGCAACTCCCGGACCGGGGCCGCTGAGTCGATTAGCTGGCCGGTCGCGGCGAGGTCGCCCTCCTTCATCGCGTTGCGGCGGCGCACCTCCACCGGGTCGATGCCCAGCGCGGCGGCGAGCTTGTCCATCTGCGCCTCGTGGGCGAAGGCAGCCTGCACGGACCCGAAGCCACGCATCGCGCCGCAGGGCGGGTTGTTGGTGTAGACCCCCCAGGCATCCACCGCGACGTGCGGGACGTCGTAGGGCCCGATCCCCATCGTGCCGGCGTTGCCGACCACGGCCGGAGTGGAGGAGGCATAGGCGCCCCCGTCGAGATAGATCTGCGCCTTCACATAGACCAGGCGGCCATCGCGGTCGGCGCCGTGCTCGAAGCGCATCGTCGCCGGGTGGCGGTGCACGTGCCCAAAGAACGACTCCTCGCGGTGATAGACCATCTTCACCGGCTTGCCGGTATGCAGCGCCAGCATGCAGGCGTGGATATGCATCGACAGGTCCTCGCGGCCGCCGAAGGCGCCGCCAACACCGGCCAGAGTCACCCGCACCTTTTCGGGCGGGAGCGCCAGCGCCGGACACATCTGGCGCTGATCGGCGTGCAGCCATTGAGTGGCGACATAGAGGTCGACGCCGCCGTCTTCGCCAGGCACCGCGAGTCCGGACTCGGGCCCGAGGAAGGCCTGGTCCTGCATGCCGACGTGATAGTCACCGGTCACCACCACGTCCGCCGACCGAGCCTCGGGCTCGCCCTTGCGCAGCCGCAGGTGGCGCACCAGGTTGCCGCCCGGATGCAGGGCGCGTACGGCGGCGGGCTGATCGAGCGGGCGGTCGCGGAAGCCCTCGTGACCGATCGCCCCAAAGACGCTCGTCACCGGCTCCCAGACCTCGAACTCGATCTTGATCTTGGCCGCGGCCCGCCGCGCCACCTCGGGATGGTCGGCGGCCACGAGCGCGATCGGCTCGCCCTGATAGCGCACCTCACCGGCAGCCAGCACCGGCTGATCGGCATGCTCAAGGCCATAGGCGTTCTGGCCGGGCACGTCATCGGCCAGCAGCACCGCCTCGACACCTGGGGTGGCCAGCGCCTCGGAGATGTCGATACTGACGATGCGGGCGGCCGGGTGGGGGCTGCGCAACGTCGTGCCCCAGACCATGCCTTCCATCCAC
>JBAQXA010000429.1:0-2284 GCA_049299195.1 Nocardioides sp. | reverse complement strand
GACCACGACGAACCCGCTCAGCATCCGCCCCCACCAGTGCTGACCGCAACGGTTACGCCAAATCTTCGCGCACCATGGTGCGCCCAGGAACGAAGGCGCCGCGTTGCTGACCTGCGCAAACGCGCCGGATCAGTAGTACCAGGGGAAGCGCGGCACGCTCAGCGAGTATTGGTGGTTGGTGTTGGCACTGTGCGGCTGACCTGCGCAAACGCGTTGGCGGTCGTTGATCGCGGACGGCCGCTGACGACTCGCCTGCCACGTTTTGCCACGCATCGCGCTATCGTCAGGACCGCTCCCAGGGCGGCGGTCCGATGTCGGGGGGTGCGCTGTCGAGCCAGGGCGCGGGGATGTGAGCCCACCCGCCGATCTGCTCGTGTGTGCCGTCGGCGAGCGTCACCCAGACCTCGGTGTCGGCCGGTCGCCAGATCGTGAGGTAGTCCGGACCGTGCACGACCTCGAACTGAGCGTCTGCAACAGGCCCGCAGAAGGTCAGCAGAGCCCGCTCCTGCGGAGGGAAGTCGTACGACATCGCCTCCGCCTCAACCATCACCGAGAACGAAGTGTCAGCCTGCCCTTAGACAAGCATTCGGGTGACCTGCACGCGGTCGCGCTTGGTCCTCCGTCGCCCAATCCCCACCACGGCCTACTCCGGCTCGCCCGGACACGACTCGTCGACCGCTTGCCGCGAACCCGCGTCCTTGACCTCCAGGGACTCGAGGAGGCGCATGCCGAGGTTCCAGCGCTCGCGCGGGGGCAACGCCATCGCGAGCCGAAGAAACTCCTCTTCGGTTTCGTCCACGCCAGCAACCGTAACCCGACCGTCAGGCATCGGCGATCCGCCTTATGAGCTGGTTGCCCCATGCGACGGCTGCCTCGATGCCAGGGAGCACGTCGACGCCCTCGATCGCTCCCTCGTAGAGATCACCCCAGCCGGCGCCGACCTCCATCACCGGCGGCCACGCCTGCCGCCGTCGGTAGTCGAAGAGCCGAATACAGGTCGCCTTGACCTCAGCCATGTCGAGGTTCTCGCCCCTGTCTAGGAGCTGCAAGTCGACGAGATCGCGCACTCGCTCGCTGCCCGGCTCCGAGATTGCGTGGATCTTCTGTGCGACCTGGTGATCAGCACGCATCACCGGAATCGGTCCGGGCGCGGGGAGTCCGAGGTCGGTGAATAGCTCAACGAGATCGGCGGCGATCCGCAGCTCGGGTTCGACGGCATCGTCGATCTCGTTGTGCCCGAGCTCGAACTTCACCGTCCGCCAAGACCGCCCGATGTAGTCGAGCTTCACGTCGAAGGGCTGCATGACGTAGGCCCGAGGGATGCCCGCGGGTCGCGGCGGTTCTCGATCAACCACACGTCCCGTGAAACCAGCCCAGCCCCGATTGAGCGAGGCCTCGAAGTCGTCGATGAAGTCCGCCAACGGATGGACGCGTGCGGCGTCCAGGTCTTGCGTGAACCGACTCTCGGCACGCCCGTAGCGCAGCGCCATCGCCGTGCCGCCCTTGACGGCGCCTTCCGGAAGCATCTGCCCGACGACGACCATCGCCATCGTCACCTGACGCCGCAACGAGCCGGTGTCGTCGGCCTCCAAGTTGCGGATCCGCTGCGCAAGCGACCTCAGGTTAGGAGGCGGGGTCGAGTACGTCACGACGCGCTTCTCTCCGCCTGGCCAGGCGCGGGCTTGCGCAGCTCGCGTTGCAGCTTCGCGTACTCGGCACGAGTCACCAGCCCCTCCTTGCGAGCATCACGGGCCGCCTCGAGCAAACGATCCCGCTCGATTCGACCTCGGCAGTCGAGGATCGCGTCGGCAACGCGCATTGCCAACAGGCCTTCGTAGCGGGTGAGGTTCGGCGCCTCACCACGCGGCAGAGCAGTCACTTCCATGATGGCCGGCATCTTGGCGCGCGTCCGTTTCGGCGCGACGACGCGGATCTTGCGGGGATTGACGTCAGCAAGACCGAACAACGCCAGCACCGAGTCGCCCCGCAGGTAGGCACCGTCACCCGCCCTCAGCAACGCTTCGGCGAACTGGTCGAAGGGCGAGCCGGGGGCATCAGGTACCCGGTAGATCCCGTACGCAACGTGGACCAGCGCTCCTCGCGCCGTCAGCTTGCGCAGCTCGACCGCCGGAACACCCGCCGCGCCCGCGTCCTTGGTGGTGATGAAGCCGTACTCGCCCAGCGCGATCTCACGCACCAAGTCTCGGTACTTCACCTCAGCAGCCATGGCACAACCGTACCGAAAACGGTACGGTTGTGCCAGCCATCACATGGGGCCCATGGC
>JBAQXA010000428.1:0-2543 GCA_049299195.1 Nocardioides sp. | reverse complement strand
GCTCGTGCTGGCCGGACGAGTGGCAACGCGCGCACCCCTGTCCGTGCGGCTCGCGGCCCGGGATGCAGCTCGCCATCGCACCCGAGCGGTGCCGACCGTGGCCGCGATCATGGCCGGGGCCGCTTTGCTCACCACGATCGGCATCGCGGTGTCCAGCGATGACGCCCAGGAGCGGCGGGACTACGAGCCGTCGCTCGCGGCCGGCGAAGGAACGATCTCCTGGGATGCCGCCCTTGACCCCGACGGTGACGACATCATCACGACTCTCGGCGTCGTCGCTCCGTCGCTGCGCCACTTCCTGGTCGGTGAAGTCGGCCAAGACTGGAGCGCACCGGTCGACGAGGGCACAGGAGAGCCGGTGGTCATGGCGCTGCCAGCAGGCTGTTCCCTTGAGGAGTCCATGACGGGCCTCGACTCCGGGGCCGGTGGCTGTGCACTGGCCGGCACCCACGCGAGCGTGCCGATCGGCCGCGGAGACGTGGTGTTGGGGGCGCCGATCCAAGTGCTCCCAGCCGCGGAGTTGGCGCGCCTCTACGACCTCTCGTCCGCGGACCGAGCCGCAGTCGCCCGCGGGGCTCTCCTCAGCGCCTCGCCACTGTTGGGCAACACGACCAGCGTGGAGCTTGTCATCGGGTCGCTGCCGATCGACGCCGAGGGCCTGCAGCACGACGTAAGCGTCAGCCGGCGGGTGAGCGTGCCCGCCGTGTCTTTGGACCCCGAGACCGCGGACAACAACGGAAGGGCCGCCTCGACCTTCCTCTCGACAGAGGCGGTTGAGCGGCTCGCGCTGCCGCTGCGGATCACGGGAATGCAGATCTACGATCCAACGGGCCCGATCACCAGCGCCGTGAAGCGGTCGATCCAGGAGCAACTGGACGACTACTCCTATCTGTACGTCGAGCTGGGCTACACCTCGCCGATGAAGTGGCTGATCCGTGGGCTCTTTGGTGCCGCCGGGCTGCTCATCCTCGTCGTGACGCTCATCGCCACCGCCCTTGCCGTCTCCGAACAACAGGCCGATCTGGGGACTCTGGCCGCTGTGGGGGCGAGTCGAGGCACCCGCCGGCGCATGGCGGCTACCCAGGCTTGGCTGATCTCGTTCATCGGGGTCGCCCTCGGGATCATCCTCGGGTTCATGCCCGGGATCGGGTACACCTTCCCGCTCACCGTGCCCGACTACATCAACACGGGGAACGGGGGCCGCATCATCACTGACGATCGTGTCGGCGACCCGGTCATCGTGGTGCCCTGGTTGGGCCTGTTGCTGGTCTTGGTCGTCGTGCCCCTGGTCGCGGCGGCTATCGCAGCGGTTGCGATCCGGAGGGCACCCGGCCTCACCCGGCGAGGCGACTGAGCTGGTCGCGGACCGCGGCGACCCCGCGGCGTACTTCGTCGAAGGAGGTGGAGAGCGGGGAGAGACCGAGCCGCAGTCCGTGCGGGTCGCGATAGTCGGGCAACACGTCGTGGTCCCAGAGTGCGGCGTTGACCGCCTTCATGGCGGGGTGGTTGATCGTGAGGTGGCCGCCGCGCCGGTCGGGTTCTCGGGGAGAGGCAAGCCGCGCCCCGAGTGGCGCGAGCCACGCATCGGCAAGCTCTTCGGCGTATGCCGTCAAGGCCACCGACTTCGCCCGGACCGCAGGCATCCCCGCCTCGTCGATCAGCGCGAGCATGTCGCGCAGCGGCAGCATCCCCGTGATCGGCGGCGTCCCGGACACGAAGCGCCGGATCCCGGACGCAGGCTCATAACCCGGGCCCATCAGGAACGGGTTCGCGTGGCCCATCCAGCCCGTGATCGGCTGCGCAAGCTCCTCTTGATGCCGCGCGGCCACATAGCCGAAGGCGGGCGCGCCCGGACCACCGTTGAGGTACTTGTAGGTGCACCCAACGGCCAGGTCGACCCCCCACGCGTCGAACTCGGTGACGACCGCGCCGGCGGAGTGGCAGGCGTCCCACAAGATGAGGCCACCGGCTTGGTGGGTGAGGCGGGTGAGTTCGCCGACGTCGGCCAGGAAGCCGGACCGATAGGCGACGTGGCTGAGCACCACCAGCGCGGTGCGCTCGCTGAGCGCCGCCGTGAGGAGGTCGGCGGTGACGCCCGAGTCGCGCTCGACCGGGATCCAGCGCACCGTGCAACCACGCTCGGCGGCGACCGCCTCGGCCAGGTAGCGATCGGTCGGGAAGTTGTCGTCGTCGATCACGATCTCGGTCCGCCGTGGATCGCGGGCGAGCTGGGCGTCGACGCCCGCCCGGATCAGCTTGTAGAGCAACACCGTGGTCGAATCGCCCACGAAGGCCTGCCCGGGTGCCGCCCCCAAGCACACGCGGCCGAGGGTGTCGCCGAGGGCGAGCGGCGCGTCATACCAACCCTCGTCCCAGCCGCGGATCAGCCGGCCGCCCCACTCGTTGGTGACGAACTCGGTGAGCCGCGCCACGGTCGCCTGAAGCGGACGGCCGAGCGAGTTGCCGTCGAAGTAGACCAGCGGGGTCTCGGCGCCGATGAAGCGCCCGCGGTAGGCCGACAGCGCATCGGCGTCGTCTAGCTG
>JBAQXA010000427.1:0-5079 GCA_049299195.1 Nocardioides sp. | reverse complement strand
GCGCTGCGCGCCCTGGACGAGCACCGGCTGCTCTGCGCGCACCGCTCCGGCCCCTACGGCGCTGCCACCTGGAACCGGCAGATCGAACGATGGCTGGGCGAGGCGATCGGCCAGGGACTGGGCAGCGGCTGGGGTCGCGAGTGGTACGCCGGCCGGCCGGTGATGGTGTCGGCCAACGACTATGGCCTCGGGCTCTACAACGGCGACACCGGGATCACGGTGCGCAGGGGCGATGGGCTGCGGGTGGCGATTGCCGCGGCCGACGGCATCGTCGAATACGCGCCCTCCCGGCTCGTCGACGTGGAGACGATGCATGCGATGACGGTCCACAAGTCGCAGGGCTCAGAGGCTCGCGCGGTGACGGTGTTGCTGCCGCCGGAGGACTCCCGGCTCGCCACACGCGAGCTCTTCTACACCGCGATCACCCGAGCCCAAGAGTCCCTGCGGGTCGTGGGGAGCGAGGCCGCCCTGCGCGCGGCGATCGGCCGCCGCGCCCAGCGCGCCTCCGGCCTGCGCCAACGCCTCGCCACCTAACCGGCGAGCGGGCACTTATTCCAGCAATCCGGCGGTGAGCGGGCACTTATTCCAGGCCGCCCGCCCGCGGCACGCGGGCTGCGGGCGTCTCGCGCGGCGAAACCTAGGCGAAACACCGCCTCGGTAGCCTGCTGGTATGTCGTTCCTGCTGCGGCTCGCGCTGCCCAACGTCCCCGGTTCGCTGGGCCGCTTGGCGACGGCCATCGGCGCTGCGGGCGGTGACATCGACGCGATCCAGATCGTCGAGACCCATGCCGACGGCACCGCCGTGGACGACGTACTCCTCAACTTGGCGCCCGGCACGATGCCCGACTCCGTGGTCTCCGCATGCAATGCCCTCGACGGGGTCGAGGTGCTCTGGATCAGCCGGTATGCCGTCGGGGGCAACTTGTCGCTCGACCTCGAGGCGCTGGAGACGATCACCGCCAATGCAGCGCAGGCCGTCTCGCATCTGGTGGCCGTGTTGCCGCTGACCTTTCGGGCCGATTGGGCGGCCGTCCTCGGCCGGACGGGCACCGAGGTGACGGTTGTGGAGCGCACCGAGGCCGCACCAGTGGAGTTGCCCTGGCCGGACGAGGGCGAGTCGGAGGTGTTGTTGGACGACGACCAGATGCTGACGGTCTGCGTCCCGCTCGGCGCCGATCGCACGGTGCTGCTCGGTCGCCGGGGCGGACCTGCGTTTCTGGAGTCCGAAGTGGCTCGGTTGCGCCATCTCGCGGCGCTGACCGTCTCGATCGAGGGTGCGGCGGGGCGCGGCCGCACCTGAGGGTGCGGGAACCAAGTCACGCGGCGTCGCGTCGCACGTGACATGCCAGAGAGTCCCGGTCGCAGCCCATCCTCACCCCGAGACCCGGAAGGCTCTGCTGATCGCATCGCGGTCGGGATCGTCGTACTCCTGATCGCGGTTATCGCCGTGGTCTTGGTGGCGGTTCAGTTGTCCGGGGAGGACGGCGCCGACGCCCGGGATGGCGCCGCGGCGGGCAACGGATCCAGCGGCGACCAGGCAACGGGCGAGGCGAGTTCGGGTGATGACACGCGCAACAGCGAGGTTGAGTTGAGCCAGCCGGGCGAGGCGACGGCCGATGCGCTGGTCGGCCGCTGGATCGCGATCGAACTCTTGGGGTCCAAGATCACGAGCGCGGCCGTGGGCGATGAAGCGCCCTTCCTGGAGTTCCGGGCAGACGGCACGTTGAGCTTCTACGACGGGTGCAACTGGGGCAGCGGCCCCTGGTCCTATCCAGAGCCTGGAGGGTTTGCTGCAGGTGAGTTCGCGAGCACGCGCCGGGCGTGCCGCGACGGCGAGGCGTTTGACCACGCCGAGTTGTTGAGGCGGGCGACGACGGTCATCGACCTGGGTCAGACCCTCGAGTTCCGCGATGCCGAGGGCGGGGTGCTCGGTCAGTACGGCCGCGGCTAGCTCGGCGGGCGCCGAGGCGCGGCACTAGGCTTCCGCGACATGAGCGCCATTGCGGGAGTCTCGGAAACCTTTGACCCGGCGGATTGGGACGACGTCCCGGGCTTCGAGGGGCTGACCGACCTCACCTATCACCGCGCGAAGGCGCACGGCACGGTGCGGATCGCCTTTGATCGCCCCGAGGTGCTCAACGCGTTCCGGCCGCACACCGTCGATGAACTGCTCCAGGTGTTGGAGCACGCGCGCACCTCGGCCGATGTCGGCTGCGTGCTGCTGACCGGCAATGGCCCGAGCGCGAAGCACGGCAAGCGGGCCTTCTGCACCGGCGGCGACCAGCGGATCAGGGGCCGCTCGGGCTATCAATACGAGACCGAGCACGGCGCCGAATCGGGCGCCGAGCCCAACCCGATCGACAAGGCGCGACTCGGGCGCCTGCATATCTTGGAGTGCCAGCGGCTGATCCGGTTCATGCCGAAGGTCGTCATTTGCCTGGTCAACGGGTGGGCGGCCGGCGGCGGCCACTCCCTTCACGTGGTCAGCGACCTCACCCTCGCGAGCAAGGAGCACGCAAGGTTTAAGCAGACCGACGCCGACGTGGGCTCCTTCGACGGCGGCTTCGGCTCGGCATACCTTGCGCGCCAGGTGGGCCAGAAGTTCGCCCGCGAGATCTTCTTCCTCGGCGATGAGTACGACGCCGAGGCCGCCCACCGCATGGGCATGGTCAACGCCGTGGTCCCGCACGCGGAGCTCGAGAAGGTCGCCCTCGACTGGGGCCGCAAGATCAACGGCAAGTCCCCCACCGCCCAGCGAATGCTGAAGTACTCCTTCAACCTCATCGACGACGGCCTCGTCGGCCAACAACTCTTCGCCGGCGAAACCACCCGCCTCGCCTACATGACCGACGAAGCCGTCGAGGGACGCAACCAGTTCCTCGAAAAGCGCGACCCCGACTGGTCCCCTTACCCCTGGTACTACTGATCCGGCACGTTTGCACAGGCCAGAGGCCCTGTTGGAGCGTGGTGCGTGGCAGATGCGTGGCAAGAACCGCGATCGACGTGGCGCGAGCGGCGCCCGTGCGAGCATGTCTCCGTGGACCGTGACGCCTTCCAACGCGAACTCGATCGATGCGTCAGTGCTGCGCTCGCGGTCGCGGATCGGTCACCGGATGTCTGCGATGAAGAACGCGAAATGATCCGCCTCGTCGACTTCATTCGACGTGAGCCGGGCCATGCTGATCAGGCCGAGGCCGCTCTGGTTGCTCTGGTGCCCCAGCTCTACGAGACGCCTCCGCCAGCCGGGCTCGTCGAGCTGCTGTCGTATTGCGTCCACGCACTCGGACTCCCGAAGGTCGTCAACGCTGCCAAGGAAGCACGCGATGCTGCGCTCGCCGCCCTTGAGACGGGCCCGTCAGCGCGACCCTGGGAGCAGGCTCGCCGGTGCGAGGTCGTGATCGCCGCGGCTGAGGCCGACTGGGGCGAGCAGGACATGTACGAGTCGTTCTCTGCTCCGACCTCGGCTTCCGTCAACTTCGTCCTGCTTTACCGAGGCACCCGGGAATGGCGAACGACCGTCGGAACTGCAGGCGAGTTGGCCCGCGGTGCGTTGCCTGAGACCGCCGTTTCGGATGACTTCGATCTCGCCGCAGACGAGTTCGCCCGGATGCTCTTCGAGCACTGGGGCGTCACCGAACCGATCAATTGGAAGCAGATCCGCCCCGATTGGTGTGGTGCTGACCTTGTTCCTGGAGCGCTCGCCGCGGCCGGGGAGGAGACACCACCTTGACCAGTTGGATCGACTCGATCCACTTCCCAGAGCCTTGGGTCGACCTCCGTCAGCGGAGGCAACGGGTTGCACACCGAGACTTGGTGGCACGGCACAGGAGGGAGTTGCGGCGAGAGATCGCACGTGGCCACGTTCTCTATGGGCGGACCTGGAAGATCATCGGCCTCGGGGTTCCTGCGCGGGACGACGCTCTTCTCCGTCTGGATGATGGTGCCGTCGCGTTGGTGCACCTGACCTGGCGTGGGGCGCCCGAGCCTTCGTCGTGGCCGATGACCGAGATCGTGACATCGCCCGACGAGCTCCGCGCGGAGCTGGAAGATCGGGGTTACGAGTGGGATGAGATCGTGACGTGCCGACGGGTCGGAAGGATCCCTATCTGTGTGTCATCGACGGCGATGCCATGTGGAGGTTGCTGCGATCGCTCGATGATCCGGATCATCTGGAGTTCCCGTCTGACTTCGATTACGCCGAGACCCGGCGCCGCTTCGACGACTTAGTGCTTCGCCTGAACGCCGCCTTCTCCTGCAGGACTGACGCTGATCGACACGTCGAGGACGCGAGCCTCCACGCCCGTGTCAGCATTCCGGCCGATGCGACGGTTACAGGCGAGACCTTGGTCGTACTCGTCAGCAACTTCGGCAGGTTGGCGACCGTCGCCGTAGAGAATCCGGGGGCGTACTCGCAGGGCGAGTTCGAGGAACGCCTGGCGGCCCGAGATGCGGCTCGGATCTACGCCGCGCTCCATTCCCTGGAGTACCAGGTCGTTCCCGAAGCGCCGCTCTGGACGGACTACGACGGGCCGAGCGCACTCGGGGGGCTAGATCCTCGCTTTGGCGCAACATGGTGGGCCCGTTACTTCGACTACCTGTGAGTGAACTACGAGTCGGGTGAAGCAAGGGTCATCGGATTGAGTCGGGGCCAGACGGTTTGGTCTCGAACTGCTGCTCGACGCCATCGAGCCGCTGGACCACCATGGTGCTGGCGTCCCAGTCGACCCGATACCTCTCGCCGGCCCGAACGAATGTGGGGGCGGCGAACTCGATCCCGGTTCGAACCGAAGGTGGCGCGCACTCGTTCTACTGGTTCAACGATTGCGGCGTCGAGAGGAACGGCGAGACCGAGGCCTTCTGCATCGAGGGCACGGTCACCTTCGACGACCTCTTGGTGCTCGATGCCGAAGCGCGCGAGACTCCCATCAAGACATTCATCGCTGACGGCGTTCGCCAATGGGACGCTCTGTACGCACACGACGAGCGGCTCAGTGTCGATGTCCAGCGTGCGGCACATCAGGGAGCCCCGAAGTGGCGGAGATGGGCGGTGGGTAGCCAGTCGGCCATGGGCCCCATGTG
>JBAQXA010000426.1:0-11496 GCA_049299195.1 Nocardioides sp. | reverse complement strand
GCTCTCCTCGGCCGCGGGCGCGGGATCGGGAGTCACCTCATCCACCGCAAAGACAGGGGTCATCCCGCCCAGCGAAAACGCCAGGATCAAGGAGACAAGAAGAGAGCAGAACCTACGGAACAAAGACGTTGACACGGGCCGTTCACCCCAAACGGGACCTTGTGGCTTGGCAAACCACAGGCGATTCTCTAGCCCCCCGGCCTAGGAGTGGTCTATCACAGTCCGAAGGCGCTCTGCAGCTGTCCGAGCCAAACTTCTCAGAAAATCTGCCCGCCGGTCACCCTGATGGGGGGCTTCAGGTGCCCGAGGGTCGGCTGGCCGGCGCCAGCGGGGCGGCGTACGAGTGTTGGCTGGTGGTCGAGAAGTAGTTGATCCCGATGAAGTTGAACCACAAGGTGGCGACGCCCACCAGGGCGACGTAGGCCGCCCTCCGCCCACGCCAGCCCGCCGTCGCGCGCGAGTGCAGGTATGCCGCGTAGACCACCCAGGTGATGAAGGCCCAGACCTCCTTGGGGTCCCAGTTCCAGTAGCGCGACCACGCCTCGTGCGCCCAGATGGGCCCAGTGATCAAGACGGCGAAGGTCCACACGGGGAACCCGAAGGCATGCATCCGGTAGGAGATCAGGTCGAGCGCGTGCAGCTCGGGCACCCGCGCCAGGTAGCTGCCGCCCGGGCGGTGCTCCTTGATCAGATAGAGCAGCGACGTCATCCCGCCGACCGTGAAGGCGCCGGTCGCGATCACGGCCGACACGACATGGATCACCAACCACGGCGAGTTGAGCGCTTCAGTCAGGGGCGCCACGGGCGCATAGAGCCAGATCACCGCCACCATCAAGATGGTCAGCACGAAGCCAGTGACCACCGGGGCGAGGAAGGCGAGTCCGAAGCGGCGCCGGGTCGCCGCATAGATCACGGCCACGAAGAAGGATCCGGCCACCGTGAACTCATACATGTTGCCCCACGGAACCCGGTTGGGGTCCGCCGCAAGCCCCCGCCCGACCAGGGAGACCCCGTGGCAGGCGATGGCGATCAGCGTGAGCAGGAAGCCGAGGCGGCCAAAGAGTTCGGCCCGCTGCTCGGCGCTCCGGGTGTCATCCGCCGGCTCGGCCGCGGTTGCGGAGTCGGATGGAGCGGCACCACCGCCAGCAGTGACTGTCGCAGGGATCCGGCTCGCCACGGCCACAGCGGCCGGCACTCGGCGCAAGGCGCTCCACTCGACCAGGTGGCCCAAGAACGCCAGGAAATAGACCACCCCGGCAGCCGTGATCGCCTGGTTGCTCAGCACACCCCATGCGGTGTCGGTCATCTCGGCTCCTCCCCCTCGACGCGTCCAGTGTCCAACTGCTCCAACAGCGTCGCCAACTCGGCCGCCGGTTCACCGTTGCCGGATCTGTCCAAGACGGCGAGGGAGACACGCGAGCCGGCTTCATGAGCGATCGCGCGCACCCACACCCGGCGGGGACGGATGTAGAGCGAGCCGATCAGCCCGAGGAGCGCAAGCACCATGCCGCCCAAGGCGATGCGCTTGCCCGGCGTACTGCTGATCTGCAGTTTGTTCCACCGCTCGACGCCGTCGAAGCGCACCGAGCCGGCGCCGTCCGGCAGGTCGATCGACTGGCCGATCTGTAGGTCGACGCGGAACATCTTGCCGTCGGGCTTCTTGAGTTGGGTGAGCTTCGCCTTGTCCAACACGTAGATCGACTGCGGCGAGCCGTCGTCCATGCCGAGGTCGCCGGTGTAGGCCAGCAGCGACAGCGTCGGGTTGCGGACATCACCCATGACGTTGACCGGGTCACCGTCGATCTTGAGATAGGTCGGATAGAAGAAGCCCTCCAGCCCGATCTGCTCGGGCCGGGCATCTGCCGCCTTGACAACCCCAAAGGAGAGGAAGGACCTGTTCTCCGGCAGGAAGATCGTGGGCTCGCTCGAGACGACGTTGCCGTTGCCGTCGGTCACGGTGATCACGGGCGCATAGCCGTGCCCGATCAGGAAGACGTCGGTGCCGCCGATCGCGAGCGGATGATTGACCTTCAGGTCATAAGAGGTGCCGGGGTCGGCCAGGTCCCGACCGTAGGTGAGGTGGGAGACGAACTTGCGCGCCATCCCCTGCCCCCGACCGCGCTCGATCCACTCGATGTCGAAGTCGTCGACCTGAAGCCAGAACGGGTCCAGGTCGGCGGAGTCGAACAGCCCCCCCGGCACGAAGTCGTCGTATTGGCTCGGGTCGTTGGTGAAGCCGCCCTTGACCAACACGATCGCGCCGCCCTGGAAGCCCCACAGCGATCCCATCGCCACACCGGCCAGCACGATCAGCAGGGCGAGGTGAAACAGCAGGTTGCCGGCCTCTCGCAGGTAGCCGCGCTCGGCGCTAACGGCATCCTCGCTGCGGACAACCCGGTAGCGCTTGCCCTTCAGCACCCGCTCGGCCTCGTCCAGGACGTCGCTGACGCTCCGCCCATCGTCGTATGCCGCAGCGCAGGGCAGCCGCTCCAGCCGCTTGGGTGCGGGGGGCGGCGTCGCTCGTGCGGCCCGCCAGTAGACAGCCAACCGAGGCAGGATGCACCCAACCAGCGAGACCACCAACAACAGGTAGATCGCCGAGAACCACACCGAGTCATAGACCGAGAAGAGCTGAAGGCGCTCGAAGATCGGGGTGAGCTTCTCGTGCTGGTCACGCCAACGTGAGGCCTTGAGGGCGTCGACCCCACGCTGAGGGATCACCGAACCCGGGATCGCCGCCAGCGCGAGCAGGAACAACAGGATGAGGGCGGTGCGCATCGAGGTGAGCTGCCGCCAGGTCCACCGCAGGGT
Source organism: Nocardioides sp. (assembly GCA_049299195.1). GTDB lineage: Bacteria > Actinomycetota > Actinomycetes > Propionibacteriales > Nocardioidaceae > Nocardioides. The sequence goes on along the minus strand of JBAQXA010000426.1, from coordinate 8,685 downwards.
GCCGACCACCCCGAGCGCGGGCGGAAGATCGGGCTCGCGGGCGGGCTCGGCCGGACCTCCGGCTCCGTCGGGCGGCAGCTCGGGCGCACCATCGGCCCGCGCGTCGTCGCTCATCACAGGTCCGTCCATCACAGGCCATCCATCACAGGGCCGTCTCAAAGGCGCCGACGAACTGATACTGCAGCCACTTCACCGCGTAGTCCCACCAGCCCGTCATGAGCGCCAGGCCAACGAGCACCAGCATCAGCCCGCCGGCGCGCATGACCCAAGCCTGATGGCGCCGGATGACACCGAAGGCCGCCAGTGCCCGGCGATAGCTCAGCCCGGCAAGGACGAACGGCAGCCCCAGCCCGAGCGCGTAACACAAGGACAGGAAGGCACCCCGGCCCGGCGACGCCTCACCGACGGCCAGCGTGGTGATCGCCCCGAGGGTCGGGCCGGTGCAGGGCGTCCAGCCGATCGCGAAGAGCGCCCCCAGGAGCGGTGCTGCCGCCAGGCCAACTGCCGGCACCCGGTGGTAGCGAAGGTCTCGCTGGAAGCCGGGCAGCAGTCCGAGGAAGGCGAGCCCCAGGAGGACGACCAGGCCACCCATCACTACGGAGATCTCCCGCTGCCAGGCCATCAGCCACGCGCCGACCGTTCCGAAGAGTGCTCCCAGCAGCATGAACACGGCGGCGAACCCGGCGACAAAGAGCAGTGAGCCGGCGAGCATGCGGCCGCGAGCCACCCGCCCGGCCGCGAGGTCGGCTCCGGAGAGGCCGGTCGCATAGGACAGATACCCCGGCAGCAGCGGGATCACGCAAGGGGAGAAGAAGGACACCAGACCGGCGATCACCGCGACCGGGACGGCCAACACCATCGACCCCGACGCCGCGGTGTCACGGAACCAGTCACCCACCGGCGCCACCCGCTTCGGCCAGGGCGTCATCGATCAGCGAGGTCACCGTGCGCACCGAGGGGTAGGGGCCAAGGATCGCCGCCGCCGCTCGCCCCTCGGAGTCGAGGAGCACGATGGCGGGGACCGAACTCGGCGTCAACGTGCCGCGGAAGGCCAGCAGCGCGCGGCCCTCGGGTTCGTGCCACGAGCGGTACGGCATCTCCGCGCTCCGCGCCAGCGCCAGCGGTCTGGCCGTCGTGGGGTCACGCACGTTGAGGCCCACGAAGTTCACGCGGTCGGCATACTGTCGGGCGATCGTGCTGAGCTCGGGGGCCTCTTTGCGACACGGCCCACACCAGGCGCCCCACACCATCACGACGGTCGGCTTCCCACGAAGGTCGGCGAGGTCGAGTGGCTGGCCCTCGAGGTCGACCCCGGCATAGGCGATCGGCGCACCGCGGTCGGCGGGCGCGACGGTGAGGAGGTTGCCGTCGAGGCTGACATAGCCCTTGTCGCCGGTGCCCTGCTCGCCGCTGCATCCGGCGCCGACAAGCAGGCCCGCAGCCAGGATCGGCGCAAGCCCGCGGCGCAACCAGCGGCCTCTGGTCACGAAGCTGTTGGTCCCGTGTCCGGCGCTTCGGCTGGCGCACCGCCCGAGGAGAAGTTTGCCTTGCGGTCGGCCAGTGGAATCAGGTCGCCCGCGGGCTCTGAGTAGCTGACATTGGTCAGCCGCTCCTCATCGAAATGGAAGGACGTCAGCGAACAGATCGTGCACTGCCGCGACCTGGGGTCATGCACAAAGGAGCGACCCTCGGCCGAGAGCCGGGCGATCCAGATCGGCAACTGATGGGAGACGATGACGGCCTCGTGACCGGCCGCAGCCTTGCGGGCAGCGAGCACGGCTCGGCGCATGCGGTCGGCCACCTCTACATAGGGCTCGCCCCACGACGGCCGGATCGGGTTCCACAGATGCCGCCAATACTTGGGGTTGCGAAACACCTTGGCGCCGCCTGCGAGACGCTCGCCCTCAAACACGTTCTCCGACTCGATCACCCGGTCATCGCTCACGATCGGGAGCCCCGTGGCCGCGGCCAGCGGTGCCGCGGTCTCCTGAGCACGCTCCAGGGGCGAGGCCACCAGATGCACGATGTCGCGATCGCCGATCGTGTCGGCCACGCGCTGGGCCATAGCCTGGCCGAGCTCGGAGAGGTGGAAGTCGGGCAGTCGGCCGTAGAGGACGCCGGACGGGTTGAAGACCTCGCCATGGCGCAAGAGGTGGACGATGGTCTCAGCCACGAGCCGCTCCGGAGGGTGTGGCGGCCGCGGCCGCTGCTGCTGCTCCAGGCAGGGCGTCGAGCACCTGCTGGACGGCGCGATCGTCGTGCGCCGAGGAACAGAACCACGCCTCAAATGCCGAGGGAGGGAGATAGACCCCAGCGTCGAGCATCGCGTGGAAGAAGGCGGCATACGCCCGGGTGTCCTGGGCACTGGCCGCCTCGAAGTCGCGCACCGGGCCTTCGGTGAAGAAGAGCGAAAACATCGTCCCCGCCCGCTGCAGGCGATGAGGTACGCCGGCCGCGGTCAGCGCCTGCGTGGCCGCCTGGCCGATGATCTCGGCCACCTCCGCAACGTGGGCATAGACCTCGTGGGTGGCGCAGCGCAGCGTCGTGAGGCCCGCGGTCGCCGCGACCGGATTGCCCGACAGCGTGCCGGCTTGGTAGACCCGCCCGAGCGGTGCGAGGTGGGCCATCACGTCGGCCCGCCCGCCAAAGGCCGCTGCGGGGAAGCCGCCGCCCATGACCTTGCCGAAGGTCATCAGGTCGGGTCGCCAGCCCTCGATGGCACCGTCAAGACCCCACTGGCCTTCGCGGGAGGCGCGGAAGCCGGTCATCACCTCATCGGAGATGAACAGGGCGCCGTGGGCCTTGCACGTGGCGGCGAGGAACTCGTTGAAGCCTGGCTCGGGTGGCACGACCCCCATGTTGCCGGGTGCGGCCTCGGTGATCAGGCAGGCGATCTCGTCGCCATGAGCGGCGAAGGCCGCCCGCACGGCCTCGCGGTCGTTGTAGGGCAACACCATCGTCAGCGCGGTCGCCGAATCCGGGACGCCGGGGGTGCCGGGGACGCCAAGCGTCGCGAGGCCGGAGCCGGCCGCGGCGAGGAGCGCATCGACGTGGCCGTGGTAGTGACCGGCGAACTTCACCACCACATCGCGGCCGGTGAAACCGCGCGCCAGGCGGATCGCCGACATCGTCGCTTCGGTGCCGGAGGAGACGAGCCGCACCTGCTCGACGGGGGTGCGGGCGATGATCTCCTCGGCGAGGTCGACCTCGGCCACGGTCGGCGTGCCGTAGGACGTGCCGCGGGCGACCGCAGCTTGGACCGCGGCCGCAACCTCTGGGTGAGCATGGCCCAGCAGCATGGGTCCCCACGAGCAGACCAGGTCGACATACTCCACACCGTCGACGTCGGTAAGCCAAGCGCCGCGGCCCGACCGCATGAAGCGGGGCGTGCCGCCGACCGCAGCGAAGGCGCGCACGGGGCTGTTGACGCCGCCGGGGATCACTGCCTTGGCCCGCTCAAAGAGGGCCGCAGAGCCGGCCGCAGCTCCCTGCGAGGAGGTCGTCGCGGCGCTGGCGGAGGTCACCCGGTCATTGTTGCCTGGGCACCTGAGAGCCTCCCAATCGGGCCGAGCGGGGTTAGGCCGAAGCCGGGACGGGGCACCCAACCCGGGAGTAACTTAGAGGCATTCGTCCCTCGCCGAGGGGTACTCCGCCGCCGAGCGCGGCCTCCTGTTTCGGCGTAAGGACGATCGGTCGGGTCCGTCTTATCAGTGACGCCAGTCGGGGTTGAGGCTTCGGCGGCACAGGTTGATTACGTCCGTGGGCGATGGGGGACTGGTGGGCGCTCGAAGCGAGGGTCGCCACGTGGCGCACGGCGCTGCGCCGCGCCTGCCGGCGCACCGGGACTCAGCCCCTGCGCGAGGAGCGCGCGCTCATCGCTCCGGTTGGGCTTTGGTCACCGCGGCGCTGCCGCTGGCACTGTTGCCCGCCCTCTTGATCACCGCCCCTTCCTCGCTGCAAGCGGCAGGCAGCGGTCGGCTGCCGGACGGGTCGGCTGTGCCCGCGCAATCCCTCAGCTTCCCCGCGAGCGTCACCGTGCCGTCGAGTGCGGCAATCGACCCAGACGCAAACTCAACGAGCGGAGGCCTGCCGCCCGGCATCGTCGTCACTGCTGACGGCGGGGCGTCCGACCCGGAGATCACCCCGGCCGGTCTGCGAGCGTCGTACGACATCCCGAGCACGGCGCTGGCGGCCTATCAGCGCGCCCAAACCGTGATCAACGCCGCCGATCCCGCGTGCAGGCTGCCGTGGCAGTTGCTGGCCGCCATCGGGCGGGTTGAGTCCAACCACGGCCAGTTCGGTGGGAGCGAGCTCGGCGCCGACGGGGTCGCCCGGCCGCCGATCATCGGCGTTGCCCTCAACGGATCGGGCACCCAGCGGATCACCGACACCGACGACGGTCGCCTCGACGGCGACACCCTGCTCGACCGCGCGGTCGGCCCGATGCAGTTCATCCCGTCCACCTGGTCGGCGGTCGGCGTCGATGCCGACGGCGATCAGCAGCGCAACCCCCAAGACATCGACGACGCCGCCTTGGCCGCCGCCGTCTATCTGTGCTCGGGGAGCGGCGACCTCTCGACCACCAGCGGGCAACACGACGCCGTCTTCCGCTACAACCACAGCGAGGACTACGTCCGCTTGGTCTTGGACATCATGGGCGACTACGGCTCGGCGGTCCCGACGAGCTATCCCGGCTACCCCACATCGACGCCCAGCACCCCGACGCCGAGCACGCCCACTCCCCAGCCTGGTCAGCCCACGGCGACCGCGGTGCCCAACCCCGGGTCAACCCCCACTCCAGGCAGCGGCGGACCCAACGACCCCGCGCTGCCGACGGTCACCTCACCCCCGCCCGGCACGGTGCTGACGGCTGCCGAGGCGGCCGCGCAATGCCTGGCGGAGGGGAAGGTCAACAACCCGCTCCGCTCCGACGACGCCTTCGATCGCTGCGTGGCGGACTACACCAGCTGACGAACTCGGAAACGGTGTCGTTCGGGTGGCGTTCAGGTAGCTTTAGTGGTGTTGATAGAGTGCCCCTTTACCCGACCCACCAGGACGCCATGAACTCGACCACCGCCATCGCATTGCACGGAGACGTTCTCCAACAGGATCTGCACGAGACCGTTCATCAACTCAACGTCGGCCTCGGTCCCACCCTGGTCTCACTGCTTGCTGGTGCCAACGACCAGAAGGTTTCGATCCGCTGGGCGCGAGCCGACGGACCGCTTCCGCGCAGCCACGAGACCCGGGCGCGACTCCTGGATGCGCACCGCGCCTGGACGATGCTGGTCACCCACTACAACGAGTACACGGCACGGAACTGGTTCATCGCCGCCAACCCTCGACTCGGAGAGGACGCTCCTGTGGAGCGACTGCGTGCAGGGGACAGCAAGGCCGTGCTGAAGGCAGCGCAAGCTTTCATCGACGGCACCTTCCAGTAGGACGATCGACTGGGCGTCTGGATCCACTGACTTCGACCCGTGCTCGGGTCTGGGGCGAACTCAGCTGCCTGAGTTAACCGAGCAGGCGGGCGGCCAGCGGGGCCCAATAGGTGAGGATCACGTCGGCGCCAGCGCGCCGGATGCCCAGCAGGCTCTCTAGGACTGCCGCATCCCGGTCGATCCAGCCGCGTTCGGCGGCCGCGGCCAGGGCGGCGTACTCGCCGGAGACGTTGTATGCCGCCACCGGCACGTCGACCGCGGCCCGCACCCGAGCGATCACGTCGAGATACGCCAGCGCAGGCTTCACCATCACGACATCGGCGCCCTCGCTGACGTCGAGCAGCGCTTCCCGGACGGACTCGCGCGCGTTGGCCGGGTCCTGCTGATAGGTGCGGCGATCGCCCACCAGGCTGGAGTCGACCGCCTCGCGGAACGGCCCATAGAAAGCCGAGGCGTATTTGGCTGAGTAGGCCAGGATGCCGACGTCGCTGCGCCCGGCTCCGTCGAGTGCCGTGCGGATGGCGCCGACCTGGCCGTCCATCATGCCGCTCGGACCGACCATCGCGACGCCGGCGGTTGCCTGCGCGAGCGCCATCGCGGCATACACCTCGAGCGTGGCGTCGTTGTCGACCGAGCCGTCTTCGCCGATCAGGCCGCAGTGACCGTGGTCGGTGAACTCATCGAGGCACAGGTCGGCCATCACGGTGACCGCGTCACCGACCTCGGCCACGACGTCGGTGATCGCCAGGTTGAGGATCCCGCCGGGGTCGATCGCCCCGGAGCCTTCGGCGTCCTTGGTCTCCGGGATGCCGAACAGCATGACGCCCCCGATCCCCGCCTCGGCGGCTTCGGCGGCAGCGCGTCGAAGCGAGGCGCGGGTGTGCTGCACGACCCCCGGCATCGACGTGATCGGCCGTGGCTCGGTGAGCCCCTCGGCCACGAAGAGCGGCCAGATCAGGTGCGCGGCGTCGAGGTTGGTCTCCGCGACGAGCGCCCGCATGGCAGCCGTACGCCGCAGCCGACGGGGTCGCTGGGGAAGGTCAGGGCTGGCCACGGGCGGCCAATCAGCTCGGCGTGGCCTTGCGGCGCGAGGCCGGCTTGCGGTCTGACGGCTTGGTCACCGGGAGCCCGTCGGCCACCAGACCGGCGCGACGAGCAGCACCGAAGTCGGCCAACGCCTCCACGAGCGCCTCAACCGAGGGGTTCGGCGCAACCACGTCGACGCGCAGCCCATGCTCGTGGGCGGTGCGGGCAGTGGCCGGGCCGATCGCCGCGATGATCGTCGAGGCGTGCGGCTTGCCGGCGATGCCGACCAGGTTGCGCACGGTGGACGACGAGGTAAAGACGACCGCATCGAACTTGCCGGTCTTGATCGCATCACGCACCGGAGCCGGCGGGGGCGCCGCACGAACGGTGCGGTAGGCAGTGACGTCATCGCACTCCCACCCGAGGTCGATCAGCCCGGCGACCAGCGTCTCGGTGGCGATGTCCGCCCGCGGCAAGAAGACCCGGTTGATCGGGTCGAGCGCCTCGTCAAACTCAGGCCACTCGGCGAGCAGCCCGGCCGCCGACTGCTCCTCGGTCGGCACCAGGTCGGCGCGCAAGCCCCACGCCAGCAGGGACTCGGCGGTGCGGTCGCCAACGGCGGCGATCTTGAGCCCGGAGAACGCGCGAGCGTCGAGCCCGTACTCCTCGAACTTCTCCCGCACAGCCTTCACCGCGTTGGCCGAGGTGAAGGCGATCCACTCATAACGGCCCTCGACCAGACCGCGGACGGCCTTGTCCATCTGCAGCGGATTGCGGGGCGGCTCGACCGAGATCGTCGGCACTTCCTCCGGCACCGAGCCGTGGCCACGCAGCCGGCTCGACAGCGTCGCGGCCTGCTCCTTGGTGCGCGGCACGAGCACCCGCCAGCCAAACAGCGGCTTGGTCTCAAACCACGACAGGGTCTCGCGCAGATCCACCACCGGCCCGACGACCACCATGGCGGGCGGGTTGATCCGAGCCGCACGGACGTCGGCGCCGACGAGTTCGAGGGTCGAGGTCAGCGTGGTCTGCGACGTCGTCGTGCCCACGCAGGTGACGGCGACGGGCGTCAGGGGATCTCGGCCGGCCGCGATGAGTCCGCGAGCGACGGCGTCGATGGTGCTGAGCGCGTTGAGGAGCACGAGGGTCCGGTCCGCGGCATACGCCGACCAGTCGACCTTGGGCCCAACCGCGACCACGGACACCTCGCGGTGCACGCTCGTGGTCAGCGGGATCCCGGCGTATGCCGGCACGGCGCTGATCGCGGAGACGCCCGGCACGACCTCGAAGCCGACCTGCGCCTTGAGGCAGGCTTGGGCTTCCTCGGGACCGGAGGCGTAGAGGAAGGGGTCGCCGCTCATCAGCCGCACGACGCGCTTGCCGCCGCCCGCAGTGCCGTTGCCGCTGCCGTTGCTGTTGCCGTTAGCGGCGGGGAGCGCCTGCTTGACCAACACCTTGGCTCGAGCCGCGTGGGTGAGGAGCTGGCCGTCGGTGCCGAAGCCGCCATCGACGAAGACGGGCCCGCCGGGGGTCGGCACAACCGTCTCCACGCCGTCCTCGTCGACCTCGACGAGCGCCGGCGGGAGCCCGAGCACGTTGCGCACCAGCGCTTCGTGAGCGGGCTCTTCGGTGACCACCACGTCGGCCTCACGCAGCGCGTCGACGGCCCTCAAGGTGAGCAGGCCGGGATCTCCAGGACCCGCGCCGACGAAGGTCACCCAGCCACGAGGGCGGGTCACCGAGGCGGGCTCGATGGAGTGATCGACGTGCTTGGCTTGCGTCATGCCTACTGCCTTCTGCTTGAACTCGTGACCCCGTCGGCTGCTGGTGCCGACTGAGCCATCACGCTGGCTGCCCCGTCTGCGAGCATCGCGCTCGCGAGGCGGGTCCCGACGCCCACTGCATCGTCCATGGGACCGCTCAGAGACATCTTGACTGTCAACAGGCCATCTGGCGAAACCACGAGCGCTCGGACCCACAGTTCGTCGCCGTCTTCGCCCTCGACGACCTCACCCAGAGCAGCCACCGGCGCGCTGCAGCCAGCCTCCAAAGTCGCCAGCACCGCGCGCTCCGCCGTCACCGCGGCTCTGGTGAAGGGATCATCGAGCGCGGCCAGGGTGTCGAGCAGGGCGGCGTCGTCGGCACGGCACTCGATCGCCAGCGCGCCCTGCCCGGGGGCCGGCAGCATCTGGAGGGGGTCGAGCACCTCGGTGACCTC
>JBAQXA010000425.1:0-1630 GCA_049299195.1 Nocardioides sp. | reverse complement strand
TATCGACTCTTCGCCGAGGCGGCCGCGGCGATCAACATCCACGGCGACCAAGACGGGCTCACGATGCGCACCTTCGAGGTGTGCGGCATGGGCGGGGTGCAGCTCATCGATCGGGCCGATTTGCAGGGCCTCTATGACGACGGCGCGGAGGTCGCGGCCTACGGCTCGACCGCGGAGCTCATCGAGCTTTGCCGCCGAGCGGCCAGTGACCGAGCCTGGGCCGTCGGCTTGCGTGAAGCGGGGCGAGCCCGCACGCTTGCAGAACACACCTTTGATCACCGCGTGCACACCTTGGAGAAGCTGTGGGTTTGATCTACCCGGAGGACCTCGACGCCTGGCGTCGGTGGCAGAGCGGGCGCAATCCGTTGCGCAGCATCTTCCGCGGCGTTCGCGAGCTCTCGAGCGACCCACGCTTCGAACTGTTCATCGGCGGCAACCGGCCCAAGATCCTGCTGGCCCTTGAGGCCACCCACGCCTCGGTGCGCACCGCGATCTTGAGCGTCCTCAACCACTTCGACACCACCCAGGTCGCGATCTTGGCGCCGGTGGGCGCCGAGCGCCAGCTGCCCCAACACCCGTGGGTCACCCGGATCGTCTTCCCCGAGGAGCTTCACACCCACCTCGACGAGATCCGCGCGGTGGTCGGCGTGGGTCATTACACGGAGATCGGCGCGGCGGCCTACGAGGCGGCGAAGCGCTGGGGCGCCACCTACTTCTGCGTCCAGCACGGCCTGCTGACGCCCTACACCCCGCCGCTGCCCCCGGGAGCGCACCTGCTCGCCTGGTCGCAGGAGGACGCCGACTTCTGGCGGTCCGGGCGCGACGAGAAGGCCACCGTCGTCGGCTCGCAGCTGTTTTGGGATGCCGCGAGCGAGCCCGCCGAGGAGCCCGACCGAAGCAAGGAAGTCACCTATCTCGGCCAACTGCACGCAGCCGAACTGCCTCGCGCCGATCTCGCCGAAGCCGCCGAGGAGTTCTGCGTGCAACACAACGCGATCTACCGGCCGCACCCCTCAGAGAAGGACCGCGCCTCCCACAAGATGCACGAGCGGCTGCTCCACCGGGGCATCTCGCTGGACCAAAGCCAGACCCCCGTACGCCGGTTCGACGGGCCGGTTGTCAGCGTATTTTCCACAGGCGTGCTGGAGGCAGCCTCGCGCGGACTGCCCGCTTGGGTGGCCTATCCGCGGCCTCCGGAGTGGCTGGAGTCGTTCTGGGAGCGCTATGGGATGCAGCGCTTTGGAGAAGAGTCGACGAAGTCTCCGGTGATGCAGACCTTCGAGCCGGCCTGGGCGATCCAGATGACCCTCAACCGGTATCTGTGACCCGTGCTTCTGTGACCCCTGACTCGGCGAACCCTGCTTCTGTGAAGACGGCCGCGCAGGCTCCGAGCATCCTCTGCGTCATCCCGGCGCGAGGTGGCTCCCAGGGTGTGCCCCGCAAGAACCTCCGCGAGGTCTCCGGCCGCCCCCTGCTCGCCTGGACGATCGGGCAGGCGCTGGCCGCGCGCACACCCGACGGGGCTCCGCTGACGGTCGTCGTCTCCACCGAGGACGCCGAGATCGCCGCGCTGGCCCGCGCCGAGGGTGCGACCGTGATCGACCGGCCGGTCGAACTCGCCGGACACACG
>JBAQXA010000424.1:0-1733 GCA_049299195.1 Nocardioides sp. | reverse complement strand
CGCGGATCGTGTGCACGAGCCAGGTGTTCAGCGACTGGCCGGCGGCGGCGGCCCGGCCCTCTGCCGCGGCCTTGACCGACTCGGGAAGTCGCACCGTGAGTCGCGCCGAGTTGTCACCGTCGGGCGTGTCATCGGCTGCAGCCGGCACGGGCGAGGTCAGTGCGGCGGCCGGGGGTGCTTCGGTGGTCACGAACTCCAACTCGCGCCCCGCCAGCCGAACCTCGACGCTGCCGGGCATGGCGGTGGTGATCTCGGCTGCGGCTTGGCTCAGGGCCTCCATGAGGGCAAGGCGCACCGCCGGGTCCAAGGCGAAGGCGAGCCGCTCCGCTGCCGCGGCAACCTCGGGGCTAGCCGCTTCGGCGGCGGCCGCTAGGTCTCGGCGAAGGTGCTCGACGTAGGGCGTGAGATCCATGCGCACCACAGTGACATCAAAATGATGTCAAATCAAGGTCGTTGTGACATCAACCCGACTCGCGGACCGTCTGGAGCTAGGAGATCAAGGGTGTGAGGAACTTCCGCACGGCGGCGTCATACGCAGCGGGGTCGACATTCCACGAGCGCACATGACCGGCGTCGGTCACGACCAGGGTGACCTGTTTGGCCTCGGCGGCGAGGCGCCGACTCGTCTCGATCGGCACGAGGTCGTCTTTGGTGCCGTGGAAGACCAGGGTCGGCACGCTCACCCAGGTCGAGTCGCCGAGGTAGTCCATCTCTCCCCAATCGGTGCCGAAGCGAAGCGACGTCACTCGCTTGGCCGACCAACTGACCGTGGGCGGAATCGGCACGCCCGTTTGATCGGCAAGTTGCTGCGCGCCAAATTCGACGGTCTTGGCGAAGTCGAGCATCGGCGAGTCAAGGATGAGGCCCCGGATGTCGGAGGTGTCGTCGGCCGCGCGCATGTAGGCAGCCACGATGCCGCCGCCCATGCTGCCTCCGCCGAGCACGATGCTCTCGGCGCCTTGCTCGTGGGCGTAGTCGACCGCGGCCTTGAGATCGTGCCACTCGGTCTGACCGAAGCCGTGCTGTCCAGAGGGGTCGGGGTCGACGCCCGTGTCGTTGCGGTAGTTGATCGACAGCGAGGGCATCCCGAGCGCCGAGGTCGTCTGCATTAGGCGGAACATCTCCGCCGGGGTGGCGCCACGGCCGTGGACCAGGATCGCCCAGACCTTGCCGGTGCCGGGCAGGAAGACCCCCTTGAGCTCGCCCAATGGTCCGGGGAACGTGACGTCCACCTGGGGCGGCAGCGTCTCGCGGGGCTCGGCGAAGAAGTCGGCGGCAGCGCGCTGGCCGAGCCGGGGCGGCTGACCGGTGATGAGGGTGAAGGGGCGCGTGATGCGCTTCTCGACAATCTCCGGCTCGCCGGTGACCAGGCCGTAGCCGCCGTCATAGATCAGCCCAAACGTGCCGGCCGTGCGGATGTCCTGGTTGGTGACTTGATCCTCGATCAGGGTCACACTCCCGGACTTGGCGCCCTCCATGAACACGTCGTTGATGACGAGGTCCTTCGTCGGCTGCCACGGCGTGCTCGCGTCGAGCCCGTCGGTCCAGATCTGGTTGGAGTAGTACCAACCCGCACCCACGTGCGCGAGAAGCACGACGAGTACGACGCCGATCAGCGCACGCTTGAAACGCTGGGGCCGGGTGAGGGTCGACATGTGCCTATTAGATGTCGAAGAGGGACGTCAGGGTGTGGATGTCCACATCGGTGCGTACGACGTGTCGTTCGGCTGGCT
>JBAQXA010000423.1:0-1905 GCA_049299195.1 Nocardioides sp. | reverse complement strand
CTGCACGTCGACATGGACGCCTTCTATGCCTCGGTCGCCCTACGCGACCGACCCGAACTGCGCGACCTGCCGGTGATCGTCGGCGGGGGCTATCGGGGGGTGGTGTTGTCGGCCAACTATCCAGCGCGTGCCTTCGGCGTCCGCTCCGGTATGCCGTCCGTGCGAGCTCGGCGGGCCTGTCCGCACGCGGTGATCCTGCAGCCGGACTACACCCAGTTCACCCAGACCTCGGCGGCGATCATGGAGAACTTCCGGCGAGTGACCCCGGTCGTCGAAGTGGTCTCCCTGGACGAGGCGTTCCTCGATGTCCGCAGTGCCCACCGCCAGTTCGGCACGGCCCGGCAGATCGCCGAGCGCCTGCGCGCCGAGATCGCCGACGAGCAAGGCATCGACTGCTCGATCGGAGTGGCTCCTTCGATGTTGCTGGCCAAGATGGGCAGCAAACACGCCAAACCCGGCAGCGGCTACCCCGAGGGGATCTGCGTGATCCCTCCCGACGAGGTGACCGCGTTTTTGCACCCGCTCGACGTCGGTGAGTTGTGGGGGGTGGGGGAGAAGACCCGGGCGATGCTGCACCGGCTCGGACTGATCACAGTCGGCGACGTGGCCCACACTCCGCGCCGGACGCTGTGCCGGGCGGTGGGGGACGGCCTCGGCAAGCACCTCCACGAACTCGCTTGGGGGATCGACCACCGCCCGGTTGCTGCCCGGTCAACTGGCCGCAGCGCCTTCGGGCATCGGGTCGCTGGAGCGGAGGTGGGCGAGCCGGAAGCATCGATGGGCGCCAATGAGACCTTCGCTCGAGACACCGACGACCGCGAGGTCATCGGCCGGGAGTTGCTCCGGCTGACCGCGCGCGTGGCCGGCCGGATGCGAGTCGCCCGGGTGGTCGGCCGGACCGTGACGATCACGGTCCGGTTCGCTGACTTCACCACGATCACTCGCTCCAAGACCCTTCCTGAGCCGACCGACATCACCCAAGAGATCTATCGGACGGTGGTGGCCTCTTTTGACGGGTTGCGGTTGCAGCGGGCACGGATCCGGCTGGTCGGCGTGCGGGTCGAGGGGCTGCGGCCTCGCACCGGCGTGCATCGACAACTCGCCCTCGATGAGCGTGAAAGCGGCTGGGCGGAGGCTGATCGGGCGGTCGACCGGGCGGTGCTGCGCTTCGGGGACAAAGCGGTTCGCCCGGCGAGCCTGCTCGGCTGACCGGCATCGCCACGTGTGGACGCGCGAAGATTCCCCGGACGGAATCCCGAGATTTTTCCGACCCGGCTACCGTCAGAGGCAGCACCTGCCTAAACTGAGTTGAGATTTTTGTGCTGACCCGGCGCCCCGGTCGGCGCCCAATGTTGTGGGAGGAGTTGCCGTGCCACTCTCAGAAGAAGAGCTACGTCTTCTTGAGCAGATGGAGCGCGCCCTCGTCGCCGAGGACCCCAAGTTTGCTTCCACTCTGCGCGGCACCACCCTGCGGCACGTCGCCCGTCGTCGCGCCATCCTGGCCGGGATCGCCCTGGTCGGCGGCATGGCGATTCTGTTGGCCGGCGCGATGTCCACCAACACGATCATCGGCATCCTCGGCTTTGTCGTGATGCTGATCTCGGCCACGATCGCGGTCACCGCGCTGCGCAGCCGCCCCGTCGGTCAGGTGCAGCACATCGCGCACCCCAGCGGGGACTTTTCCGTGGTGGAGGGTGGCCGCTCCGGTCGCAAGCAGAAGTCGCGCCGCCCGAAGGGGTCTGGCTCCTTCACCTCCCGCATGGAAGAGCGTTGGAACCGGCGCCGCGAGCAAAACGGCGGCTTCGACAACTACAACTGATCGATCAACTTGCGATCCGTTGCCCCTGCTTGATCCCCCTCGCTGAACCCGGCTGCCCCGTTGCGAGAGCCCTCCCAGGTCTGAAC
>JBAQXA010000422.1:0-8719 GCA_049299195.1 Nocardioides sp. | reverse complement strand
CCACTCAGCTGCGTCCGACTCCACGATGGTCGACGCACCTGTGGTTGAGCCCCCGGCACCCCCCACCATGAGCCCGGCACCAGCCCCCTCACCGAGCCTCCCGAGCAGCCCGACACCCCCCGAAGCCCCCAGAGCAGCCCCCAGCGCCAGCGTCACTCCCGCCGAGTCCGCCGACCAAGCGACCCAGGCCGGCATGCCGATCTTCTACGACGACGATCACGTCGACTGGCTCAACGCTGAGCCGGTCTCGCCACCGCCGGTGCTGCCGGAGCCCGTCCCCAAGCCCCTGTTTGCTCCGGACCCTCCCGAGGGTCAACCGACCCGTCGGCCACGGCTGCCCTCCTCGGTGCCGACCTCGACGACCGGCCACCTCTCCGCGACCCCCGCGGGCGCCTCCCCCGCCACAACGGCCGGTGGAACTGCCTCCGGAACTGCTTCCGGGGAGTTCGGCGGCACCGACGTCGGCAGCCCCGCGGGCGTGGACTTCTGGCCCTGGGGCGACCCGCCGTCGAGCGGGGCGAGTCGCCCCGACGTCCAAGAAGCGCCCGAGATGGCGCCCCCCGGCCGCATGTGGCTGCGGGTGGCCGGCGGGATCGCGGTGGCACTCCTGCTCCTGCTCGCGACGGCCGTGGCGCTCAACCGCGGCAACGGCCTCCTCGGCGGCCAACCTCCGGCACCCGCCGAGAGCTCCACTGAGACGATCCCCGCCAGCCGGATCCCGCCCACTGGCGTCGTGGATCTCGACCCCTTCGGCTCCCCAAAGCAGGAGGAAAATCGCGGCACCGTCGGCAACACGATCGACCGTAACCGCGACACCGCGTGGAGCACCAACACCTACGCGCAGCAGTTCGGCCCGGGAGGACTCAAACCCGGCCTCGGCTTGCGCCTCGATCTCGGTCGGAGCTACTCGGTCAGCCGCATCGAGGTGCGCTTCGCCACGGGCCCGGCCGACTTCTCGGTCTACGTGACCGAAGAGCCCGCCTCGGACCCCACCGGACTCGACGCGGTGGCTGAGCTTTCCGGCGGTCCCCTCGTCAAGGGGAGCTTGGACCCAGCAGTCACGGGGCGTTATGTGACGATCTGGCTCACCCGGCTGCCGCCCGCGGCCGACCAGTTCCGAGCCGAGATCAGCGAGGTCTCGGTCTTCGGGACATGACGGACGCGACCACGCCTCCCGATGGACTCGCTGCGAGCGATGCTGAGTTGTTGCGCGCACATGTCAACGGTGACCCCGCGGCGTTCGGCGTCCTCTTCGCTCGGCATCGCGATCGCCTCTGGGCGGTCGCGCTCCGCACGATGGGCAACCCCCACGACGCCGCCGACGGACTCCAAGATGGCCTCATCGCGGCCTACCGCCGAGCGGGCTCCTTTCGCGGCGAAGCGGCCGTCACCACGTGGCTGCACCGCGTGATCGTCAATGCCTGCCTCGATCGACTGCGGGCAGCCAAGGTCCGTCATGCGGAGGCACTGCCCGACGACCTGGAGACTCACGCAGGGCGCGGATCGGTGCACACGGCCGCCCCCGATGATCCGCTCGACACCGTGCTGCACGACGAACGACGCGACCTCGTCGTGAACGCCCTGGCCACCCTCCACCCCGACCAGCGCGCCGCCGTCGTGCTGGTCGACATGGAGGGCTACTCGGTCGCCGAGGCCGCAGAGATCCTGGGAGTTGCCGTCGGCACCGTGAAGTCACGGTGTTTCCGAGCCCGCGCCAAGCTGGCGGGTCCCCTGGGCGTCCTCGCACCGCCCGCCTCTGCCGCGCGCGGTGAGGGCCGCGACAATCCCGGGAACCCACCCGCCACCCGAGCCGTCCCACCCCATGACCGACCGCGCGGGCCACCCACCAACCACGACTGACCCGCGCGCCTGACGCGCGCCATGCACCAACCCGTTTGACCCGCAGCAGACCACCGAGGAGGTGAGACCGTGACCGACCAGTTCGACCCGACCGACGACGATCAGGAGCCGATGCCCGTCACCGACGCCACCGACGTCACGCTCTCACCCGCCCAAGATGCCGACGTACGCCGCCTGCTCGCCGCGGCCCGCGTGCGCGACCCCATGCCCGCCGACGTGGTTGCTCGTCTCGACGGTGTCCTGGCCGACCTACGCCAGCCCGCTCGGACCGATGAGCTCGCCGCCCGGCGTCGGCGTCGCCGTGCCACCCAACTCCTCGTCGCCGCTGCGGCCGTGGTGGCCACGGGCTTCGGCATCGGGCCGCTGCTGCTTCGGAGCGGTGACGCGGCGCTGAGCACGGCGGACTCGGACGCCGGCCCCGCGGCGATGGAGGCGGCACCAGATGACAAGGGAGGCTCGTCCGCGGGAGACGCCGGCGCAGCCACGGCCCCGCAAGCCAACGAGTCCCAGATCACCGGGTCCGATCCGAAGGATCTCTCTGCCGGCGCCGCCCAGCCCTTGGTGCGCGTCTCCGACCTCGCCGGCGATGTGCTCGAACTCGTTGCCACTGCCCGCACGGACCTACGCCTCAAGGGGCGCTCGGACTTCCTGCCCTACGCCGCCGAGACACGCACCCACCCCTCGCCCGCTCCCTCGCTGGATCCCCTCGGGGGTGAGAGTGCGGCCTCGGCGTGCGTCCTCCCCCCGCGATTCCATGATCGGCTGCGACTGCCCGTCAGCCTGCTCGACGAGGCGGGCGTCCCTGAGGCGGCGGTGATCTTGATGGGCCCCCGTGATCTCGGCTCCCGACGAGCACAGGTGTGGGTGTGCGGGGAAGTTTTCGCGCGCCATATGGTTGCTCTACCAGCTCCCTGAGCCCCACCCCTCCCCCTCTCCCGGGGACCCTTCGTCAGTGAGAAGAGAGCATGACTGCCGCACAAGAAGCCGTCCGCAACGTCATCATCATCGGCTCCGGCCCGTCGGGTTACACCGCGGCCGTCTACGCCGCACGGGCCGCGTTGCAGCCCCTCGTCTTCGAGGGTTCAGTCACGGCGGGTGGAGCGCTCATGAACACCACCGAGGTGGAGAACGTCCCCGGCTTCCGCGACGGCATCATGGGCCCGCAGTTGATGGACGAGATGCGCGCTCAGGCCGAGCGCTTCGGCGCAGAGATGGTGCGTGACGACGTCATCGAGGTGTCCCTCACCGAGCCGGTCAAGACGGTCCGCACCAGCTCAGGGCTCCACCGCGCCCACGCGGTGATCCTGGCCACGGGGTCGGGCTACCGCAAGCTGGGAGTCCCCCGCGAGGACGAACTCTCCGGGCACGGGGTCTCCTGGTGTGCGACCTGCGACGGCTTCTTCTTCCGCGACCAGCACATCGCCGTCGTCGGTGGCGGCGACTCTGCGGTGGAGGAGGCGACCTTCCTCACTCGCTTCGCCAGCAAGGTGTCCCTGATCCACCGCCGCGGCGAGTTGCGCGCGTCGAAGATCATGCAGGAGCGCGCCTTCAACGATCCCCAGCTCGATCTGGTGTGGAACACGGAGGTCACCGAGCTCCACGGCTTGGACAAGCTGAGCGGCCTCACCGTCCGCGACACCGTCACCGGGGAGTCCCGGGCCCTCGACACGACCGGCCTGTTCATCGCGATCGGACACGACCCTCGCTCCGAGCTCCTCACCGGGCAGGTCGATCTCGACCCCGAGGGCTACGTGCTGGTCAACCACCCCTCGACGGCCACCAATCTGACGGGCGTCTTCGCGTGCGGCGACCTGGTCGACCATCACTACCGCCAGGCCATCACAGCCGCGGGCACCGGGTGCGCCGCCGCCCTCGACGCCGAGCGCTTCTTGGCCACCCTCGGGCTCTGAGACCGCCGCGCGTCAGCGCATCCCCCGACACCGCCCGAGGTGGGAACAACTGTCGGTGGCATCGTGTTGACTGACTTCAAAGACGTGGTTCACCCCAATCAAGGAGCAAACGTGAGCAACCTCATCGCGGTCACCGACGCCGAGTTCGATACCACCGTGCTGCAGTCCGACAAGCCCGTGCTGGTCGACTTCTGGGCCGAGTGGTGTGGCCCGTGCCGTCAGGTGTCGCCGATCCTCGACGAGATCGCCGCCGAGCACGGCGACAAGATGACCTTCCTGAAGATGAACGTCGACGAGAACCCGGTCACCCCCTCGGCCTATCGCGTCACAGGCATCCCGACGATCAACGTCTACCAGGGCGGCGAGGTCGTGAAGTCGATCGTCGGCGCCCGGCCCAAGAGCGCACTCCTCAACGAGTTGGCCGATCTGATCGGCTGACCTCCCCGGTTGGTGCGGGTCGCAGGACCCGCGCCAACCGTTCCAGCGCCTGCTCGACTTCGTCGCGCCAAGTGAGGGCGGACTTGAGTTCCATCCTCATCCGCGGCGTCTTCGGGTGGGCGCGTTGCGTTTTGAAGCCCACGCTCCCCAAGAAGTCCACGGGCAGCACCTGGCAGGAGTCCTTGGTCGAGCCAAACGCCTCGACGGCCACGCATCCGCCGCGGTTGATCAGATCCCGCGCCATGCCCTGGATCAGCATTCGGCCAAGTCCGCCCCACCGATGTTTGGGCTGCACGTAGCCTGTGGTCAGCACCACGGCATCGGGGCTCACCGGGGCCGTCGGAAAGCCCTCCGCGCCGGGCACGAACGCCGGAGGCGCGTAGAGGACGAAGCCCACCGGTTCGTCGTCAACCTCGATGACCCGGCCGCACGAGCCCCAGTCGCGGAGTACCTCCGAGATCCACGCTTCCTTCTCCGCGAGCGCCTCTTGGGGTCGCACTCGCGCGCGCCGGACGGGGTCGAGCTCCCAGAAGAGGCCGTCCGAGCAGGGGGCGTCGATGGCCAGATAGTTGTCCACCGTGAGGCGCACGACCTTGCGGGACACTCAGACCTCCCTGCCGCCGCACAGAGCGGCCGCCGAAGAATGTCACCCACCGGCATTGGTCGCCGCGGGGCTTCATGGACGAGAATAGTGCTCTGATGAGCGAGCTGTCCCGCCCCGCGCACGCGAGCACGCGCCTCGACGACTACGTCGACCGCTATGCCGCGCGCACTCAGGGGATGACCGCCTCGGAGATCCGAGCGCTCTTTGCGGTCGCCTCACGCCCCGAAGTCGTGTCCCTCGCCGGCGGGATGCCCAACATCAGCGGACTGCCGCTCGACGTGGTGGGCGGTGCCATCGCCGACCTGATCGCTTCGCGCGGCCCGGTCGCTCTGCAATACGGCTCCGGGCAGGGCGACCCCACCCTGCGCGAGCAGATCTGCGAGGTGATGCGCCTCGAAGGTATCGACGGTCACCCCGACGATGTCGTCGTCACGGTCGGCTCGCAGCAGGCCGTCGACCTGGTTACGCGGATCTTCTGCGACCCGGGCGATGTCGTCTTGTGTGAGGCTCCGTCCTACGTCGGCGCGCTGGGCGTCTTCCGCTCCTTTGAGTGCGATGTCGTCCACATCGCGATGGATGCCGACGGTCTGGTGCCGCAGTCGCTGCAGGAGGCGATCACCGCCGTCCGGGCCTCCGGTCGCACGATCAAGTTCTTGTACACGATCCCCAACTTCCACAATCCGGCCGGCGTCACCCTCAGTTCGGCTCGGCGAGCCGAGGTGCTGTCGATTTGTCGGGCCGAGGGCGTCTTGATCCTCGAGGACAACCCCTATGGGCTGCTCGGCTTCGACTCCGAGCCGATGCGGGCGCTGCGCGCCGACGCTCAGGACGGCGTGATCTACCTCGGCTCCTTCTCCAAGACGTTTTCCCCGGGTATGCGGGTCGGCTGGGCGCTGGCTCCCCACGCCGTGCGCGAGAAGCTCGTGCTGGCTCAGGAGTCGGCGACGTTGTGCCCCCCGTCGTTCTCCCAGATGGCGGTGTCCACCTATCTCGCCCAGCACGACTGGCAGGGTCAGATCAAGCAGATGCGCGAGATGTATCGCGAGCGGCGCGACGCGATGATGACTGCCTTGCGTGACTTCATGCCCGCGTCGTGCTCCTGGAACACCCCCGCGGGCGGGTTCTTCGTGTGGCTCACCCTCCCACCCGGCATCGACGGCAAGGCCATGTTGCCGCGCGCGGTCACCGCTCGCGTGGCCTACGTGCCGGGCACGGCCTTCTTTGCCGACGGCTTCGGCTCCGGTGCCATCAGGCTGTCGTTCTGCTATCCCACCCCCGAGCGAATCCGAGAGGGAGTCCGCCGCCTCGCGAGCGTCCTGGAGGCCGAGATGGAACTGCGGGCGACGTTCGGTGCACCGGCAGACACCACCCATGCCACCGCCTTGTCCCAGCGGGCCAGGAGTGGTTATGAGATCCCCGGCACGGATCTGGGCTGACCCCATGACGATCCACGCAGGCGGTTCCGGTTCCGGCGCGATGCTCGGCGGGCCTGCGGATCGCGTGCTGGTGCTCGCCGGCGGTCTGTCCCACGAGCGCGACGTGTCCCTGCGCAGCGGCCGACGCGTGGCCGAGGCGCTGCGAGAGTGCGGCCTCGATGTGGTCGAGCGCGACGTCGACGCGAGCCTGTTGGCTGCCCTCAGCGACGATCCCCCGGGATCGGTCGTGCTGATGCTCCACGGCGACACCGGGGAGGACGGCGCCATCCGGGAGGTGCTGGACGCCCTGGCGGTGCCCTACGTGGGTGCCGGGCCCGCCGCCTGTCGGATGACCTTCGACAAGCCCGTGGCCAGGGAGGTGGTCGCACGCGCCGGCGTACGCACCCCGCGCGGCGTGTGTCTGGCCGCCGAGACGTTCCGCGAGCTAGGCGCCGGCGATGTCATGGCCGCTCTGCACCGCACCCTGGGCTTTCCGATCATGGTCAAGCCGGCCCGTGGCGGCTCGGCGCTCGGATGTTCGGTGGTCCACCAGCCCGAGGAGCTTCCGGGTGCGCTGGTCAACGCCCTCGCCTACGGTCCGGTCGCCCTGCTGGAGCAGTTCGTCTCTGGCCTCGAGGTCGCGGTGGGTGTGATCGACGATGGCTCGGGGCCGCGAGCCCTGCCCGCGATCGGGATCAGGCCCGACGGGGGGATCTACGACTACAGCGCGCGCTACACCGCCGGCAGCACCGAGTTCGACGTGCCCGCCTTGCTGGACGACGAGACGGCGGCCGCGTGTGCCGAGGTCGCCCTCACGGTGCATCGGACCCTGGGTCTGCGGGAGTTGTCGCGCTCGGACCTGATCGTCGCCGACGATGGCCAGGTCTGGTTCCTGGAGGCCAACGTCGCCCCCGGCTTCACCGAGACCTCGCTCGTGCCCCTCGGCGTCGGCGCGGCCGGGCTCGACCTGGGCGAGACCCTGCATACCCTCATCAAGGCGGCTCTCCGGCGCTCTGGCCGGCCAGCCGAAGACTAAGACGCAAGAAACGGGACGACAGCGTGGGACGACGAGTAGCGGTGCCTCAAGACCTGCCCTACCGCGGGATCGTTGCGCTGGCCAAGGGTGCCGTGCGCGCCCTGGATCAGCGCATCGTCGTGCGCGGCGCAGAACACCTCCCGCGCTCCGGCCCCGTCCTGATTGCCTGCAACCACATCAGCTACGCCGACTTCATCTACGCCGGCTATGCCGCGCTGCCGCGGCTCGTGCGCTTCATGGCAAAGCGCGAGATCTTTGATCACCCGGTCTCTGGCCCCGTCATGCGTTCGATGCGCCACATCAGTGTGGACCGTGCGCAGGGGGACAGTTCGGTGCGGACCGCGATGGACTACCTCAAGCGCGGTGAGGCGGTGGGCATCTTCCCGGAGGCCACGATCTCCCGGGCGATGGAGCTGAAGGAGTTCAAGACCGGCGCGATGCGGATCGCGGCCAGCCTGAAAGTGCCGGTCGTCCCGATGGTGGTCTGGGGCACCCAGCGGCTGGTCACCAAGGATCACCCGCGAGATCTCACCCGGCACCGGCCGCTCTCGGTGGATGTCGGTGCGCCGCTGTGGCCCACCACGGGTGATGCGGAGGAGACCGCGGAACTCAAGGCGGTCATGGGCGGGTTGCTCGATCACGCCATCCGGGTCTATCCCGACGGTCGTCCGGCCGGGGCCTGGTGGCTGCCCGCTTCCTATGGGGGTGGTGCTCCCACCTTGGCCCAGGCCACCGAGCTCGACGCCCAGGAGCGCGCCCAACGGGTGGCGCGTGCGCGGGAACGGGCCGCGGCAAAAGCTGCAAAACGCTAAGTAGTTATGGCGCTAAGCCGATAAGCCACTTTGTCGACATATAGCTAGATGGTTTTGTCGCTGGTCTCCAGTGGTCAGTTCCTACGCGGTGGGGTCCATCAGCTCGACGATCCTGCGGAGGTCATCGAGCGTGGCGAACTCCACGGTGATCTTGCCCTTGGCTCGCCCCAGGTCGACCCGCACGCGCGTGTCGAAGCGGTCACCGAGGCGCTCGGCCAGCTCGGCCAGCCCGGGCGCGACGGGGCGCTTGCGCGGGGCTCGCCGGGTCGGCTCGTCGCCCTGGTCTCCGAGGGCCACCAACTCCTCCAGGCCACGCACGCTGATGCCTTCGGCGACGACTCGGGAGGCAAGTCGATCTTGAAGCTCCGGGTCGACGACGCTCACGAGGGTGCGGGCATGCCCGGCGGAGAGGACTCCGGCAGCCACGCGACGCTGCACCGCCGGGGAGAGCTTGAGCAGCCGCAAGGTGTTGCTGATCTGCGGTCGTGAGCGACCGATGCGCTGGGCCAACTCCTCGTGGGTGCAGCCAAAGTCTTGGAGGAGCTGGTCATAGGCTGCCGCCTCTTCCAGCGGATTGAGTTGCGCCCGGTGCAGGTTCTCCAGCAGTGCGTCGCGCAACAGGTCGTGATCCGCGGTCTCCCGCA
>JBAQXA010000421.1:0-2217 GCA_049299195.1 Nocardioides sp. | reverse complement strand
CCACGACACCCGCCCCCGACAGGGCGAGGAGCATCAGCGCCGCGACCAGCGCCGCTCCGATGCGCCCCTGCCCGCCGTTGCACCTAGGGCCACGGCCGCTGCTGCGGTCGCGGATCAGGCTCAGGGGGTGACCCTGAGTCAGGCGGAGCACAGCTTGCGGCTCAGGTTGAGCAGCGCCGGAGCGGCCTGGGCCGAGGCCCGGCGCCACTGATCGACCGCTTCGACAACAAGTTCGCCGTCGGCCTGGGCAGCGGCCAGTGCGGCGCTGTCATAGGCGATCGCACCCTTGGCGCCCGCGATGAATGGGTCGGTGGCCCCGGTGACCTGCCGGCGCTTGAGCCAGCGGGCCGCGGACCGTGCCTCGGTGCACTTGCCGACGGTGCCGAGCGCCCAGCCGGCCAGGCCGGTCGAGTTGGAGTTGGCGGCTTCGGTGCTGACGCCACCACCGAGAGAGCCGTTGGCTGCCTGGTGCTTGACGAGCCAGCGGGTGGCCCGCTTGACGGCCTTGCGCACCTTGGGGCGCTCGCTGTCCGCGAGGTTGAGCACCACGAGGGCAGTCGTGTCGGTGTCGGGAGCGCTTGCGGCCTCGCCGGTGACGCACCGCTGGTTGGCGGTCTTGTCAACGGTGAAGTTCAGCCGGAAGTAGCCGCGGTCACACTGCTGCTTGAGCAGGAAGTTCACCGAAGCCTTGGCCTCCCGGTGGCCCGCTGCCGTCAATGCGCTGGCGGCAAAGGCCTGACCGATCGTGTTGGCGTAGTCGCCATAGGCCGACTTGTCCTCGAGCCGCCCGGCGATGGGGGCGGCATCAGCGGTACGCCGGGCAAGCTGAGCGATCAGGTTGACCGGTGCGGCTGCCGGGCCGAACTTCTTGGGGTTCGCTCCCGTGGCGGTCACGAAGGCGGCGAGCTTGGCGGTCGGACCGGCATACACATCGTCGCTGCCGAAGTCCGCGCCCGTGGTGTAGCTAGCGACCTTGCTGCGCAGCGCGCCCCGAACCAGCTTGGCGGTCGGCTTGTCGCCCATCGCCAGAGACGCGAGCCCCATGTCGACGGTGAGGCCGTAGTCGTTGAAGGCGAACTGCTCGTTGTAGACCAGACCGTCGGTGAGCTGACGCGGCAGCCACTTCCCGGCGAGCTTGGCCGGCTTCGGGGTGGCAATCGGCGCGGCCGTGGCCGGGGCAACGGCCAGCAGGCCGGCGCTGAGAGTGGTGATGACCGCGAGCGCAGTAGTGCGCAGAAGACGCGTGGTGTGAGACATGGATTCCTTCCCGCTGCAAACGGCGGGAGTCCTCCAAGGACCCTCGCCGCGTTCCTCGACAGCGTGTTTGGGACGCACCGAGGTGAGTGTTCCGGCTCGCCGACCTCGTCTCGGAGGAACGGCCTACGGTTGCGGGTCAGCGCCGGATTCGGACCGGCTTCCCCCACGTTCGGGCGCAATGTTTAGTTGACTTCCGGAGCCTAGTCCTCCCCGGCTGCAAGGAGAAATGCCCGCACCTCGCGGTCTAGGTGAGCTTCTCCAAGATGAGTTCACGAACCCGGCCAGCGTCGGCCTGGCCGCGCATCTGCTTCATCACATCACCGATCAGGGCACCAGTCGCGGCCACCTTGCCCTCGCGGATCTTGTCCGCGACGTCAGGGTGAGCGGCGATGGCGGCGTCGACGGCAGCAGAGAGCGCACCGTCGTCGGAAACGATGGCGAGCCCACGCGCTGCGACGATCTCCGCCGGAGTGCCTTCCCCGGCAACGAGGCCGTCGAAGACCTGCCGGGCGAGCTTGTCGTTGAGCGTGCCGTCATCGACCAGTGCTTGTACGGCGGCAACATCGGCCGGTCCGACACCCAGCGCGCCGATCTCCTGCCCGGCGTCATTGGCTCGGCGAGCCAGATCCGAGAGCCACCACTTGCGGGCGGCCTGAGGCGGCGCTCCCGCCGCAATCGTCTCTTCGACCAGGGTCAACGCCCCGGCGCCCACGGTGTCGCGCATCTCCAGGTCGGAGAAGCCCCACTCGGCCTGCAGCCGCGCCCGACGCTCGCGAGGCGGCTCGGGCAGGGTCGCCCGCAACTCCTCGACCCACTCCCGGCTCGGCGCCACCGGCACCAGATCGGGCTCGGGGAAGTAGCGGTAGTCCTCCGCATCGGACTTCTCCCGCCCCGAAGTCGTGATCGCGGTGTCTTCGTGGAAGTGGCGCGTCTCCTGCAGGATCCGTCCGCCCCCGCCCA
>JBAQXA010000420.1:0-14015 GCA_049299195.1 Nocardioides sp. | reverse complement strand
CGCGGACCTTGCCGTCACTGCCGAGCACGAGGCCGCACAGGTCGACGTCGTGGGTGATGCCGCCGGACTCGGTCCACTCAAGCACGGCGTCGACGTTGGTTCCGTTCAGCGGCGCATTCGCACCCTTCGCCAGTGCGGTCAGCATGGGACGACGTTCTGGGCAGCATGTAGCAGGCACGGAGGCCCAACGTGCGTGCAGGAGTGGTCAGAGATCAAGTTGGAACCTCGTGAGCGGCGAAGACCTCGGCGGGAGCATCCCCGAACTGGACCGCCGCCATGACATGAGAATGGTAGTGGCACGAGGACGGGGAGGTGCCGAGACACCTCCCCGCCACCCTTTACTCGTTGCCGACGACCGCAAGGATCGCTGTCGGCCCTTGCAGGCGCCGCCGTCCTCGCGTGACCGTCATCGAGCTGGCGACCTGGCCGCTCAACGGTCGGCGCCCCGTCGCCCGCCGGCCCTTCTTCTCCTTGGGAGCCTCGGGCGGGAGCGCGGCCACAAGCCTCGCGGCCGGGAGTCCGGTGCGCCGTGCTGTGGCAAGAATCTGGTGGAGACATCCGCCGCACCGGCACCGGTAGCCGGTGCTCGATTGGTGGAGCCGCGAGGCGAGGTGGCGGCCGACCGCCTGAGCGAACCGTTCGCTGGTCATGTGTTCTCCAATCACTTTGGACATACGCCTGCCTTGGCGTATGCGGTGATCTGGAGTTGGTGACCGGCTACATCGTGATTCCCTGCTCCTCTTCTGGTCCCGGCGGGAGTGCTTAGCTTCGCACCTCTGTCAGGCCCGCGCCAAGCGGGTTTCGGCTCCTCTCGCTGGCGCCCACGTTCGCCTGGCAAACGTCTGGCAGATCGAGGGGGGTTCAGTGTGCACCTGAGCTTTGTGACGGTTTCGATGCGCGTGATGAGCGCTGGCGACGGGTACGAGTACCTGCTGCGTTCGGTCGTGGCCGGAGACGGAAACCGCTCGCTCTCGACGCCGTTGACGCGGTACTACGAGGAGGCAGGAACCCCTCCGGGCTACTGGCTCGGGAGCGGGGTTCACGCCTTCGGTGACGGTGAACTCACTCCCGGTGCGGCGGTTGGTGAGGACCAGCTCGCGCTGCTGCTCGGGCAGGGCCGTGACCCGCTCACGGGCGATCAGTTGGGCCGAGCCTTCCCGAAGTACCAGTCCGTTGCTGACCGGATCACCGCGCGAGTCGCGGAACTCGACTCGGGGCTGAGCGGTGAGGAACGCGATGTCGAGGTGGCGCGGATCGAGGCTGAGGAGACCGAGAAGGGCAAGAACCGGGCGGTTGCGGGCTATGACTTCACCTTCTCGGTGCCGAAGTCGGTCTCGGTGCTGTGGGGCGTTGCCGACGCCGGCACCCAGGAGATGCTGGTCGAGGCCCACCACGCGGCCGTTGCGGAGGTCGTTGCGTTCCTGGAGTGGGAGGTTGCCGCCACCCGCGCGGGTGTTGCGGCCCGGGATGGAGCGGTTGCACAGGTCGGCGTGGCGGGTATCGCCGCGACGGCGTACGACCATTGGGACTCTCGCTGTGGCGACCCGCAACTGCACACCCACGTCGTCATCAGCAACAAGGTCAAGACCCTGTTGGACGGCAAGTGGCGCAGCCTGGACAGCCGCCCGATGCACGCTGCGGTGGTCGCGCTCTCGGAGCACTACAACGCGGTGCTGGCCGATCGGCTCACCGGCACCTTCGGTCTGGGGTGGGAGCAGCGTGCCCGTGGCGAGGACCGCAACCCGTCGTGGGAGATCGTTGGTGTCCCGGACCGGCTCGTGACCGAGTTCTCCTCCCGAGGCCGCGCCATCGAGATTGAGAAGGACCGCCGCATCGCCGAGTACGTCGCCCGCTACGGACGGCAACCCTCACGCACCACCGTCATCAAGCTCCGCGCTCAGGCCACTCTTGCCACCCGGCCTGAGAAGCACGTCTACTCACTCGCCGAACTGACCGGAGCATGGCGCTCGCGGGCCGCACGGTTGCTCGATGAAGACCCGACGCAGTGGGCACGCGACCTCACCACCGGACCCTTGTCGGGATCGGCGCCGCAGGTGTTGCGCGCCAGCGACGTGCCCCTCGACCTGATCGGCGACGTCGGGGTCCGCGTCGTCTCGGTAGTGAGCGAGAAGCGCGCCACCTGGCGGCACTGGAACCTCTGGGCAGAGGCCGCGCGGCAGACGATGGGCTGGCGGTTCGCCAGCGTCGAGGACCGCGAAGCGATCACCGCCATGATCGTCGAGTCCGCCGAGGGATGTTCCATCGCGCTCACGCCCGGCGAGCTCGCGCTCAGCCCGGCAGAGTTCCGCCGCGAGGACGGGACCAGCGTCTTCCGTCCCCGCCACTCGGTCGTCTACTCATCGCTTGAGACTTTGGCTGCCGAGGATCGGCTGCTGGCAGGTGCTGAGGACCGCACCGCCGCTCTCGTTCCGGCCAAGGTCGTGCGGGCCGTCACAGGTCGGCCGGCCGACGGCCAGCAACTGAGCGACCAGCAGACGGCTGCCTTGACCGCGATCGTCACATCCGGCCGCCGGATCGACCTGCTCGTCGGACCCGCCGGGGCAGGGAAGACGACCGCGATGCGCGCCCTGCGCAGCGCATGGAGCACGGAGCACGGCACCAACAGCGTCGTCGGCCTTGCGCCCTCGGCAGCAGCGGCGCAGGTGCTCGCGGATGACATCGGCATCGCGTGTGAGAACACCGCCAAGTGGCTCCACGAGTACGACAACCACCGCGCCGGGTTCGCCAAGGACCAGCTCGTCATCGTGGATGAAGCGAGCCTCGCCAGCACCCGCACGCTCGACCGGCTCACTGCCATCGCCGCCGAGGCAGGAGCCAAGCTCCTCTTGGTTGGCGATTGGGCGCAGTTGCAGTCCGTGGACGCCGGAGGCGCGTTCGCGCTGCTCGCGTCCGCCCGCGACGACACCCCTGAACTGCGCGACATCCACCGCTTCACCCACGAATGGGAGAAGACCGCATCCCTCGACCTACGTGACGGACGCGTCGAAGCAATCGGCACCTACTCCCGAGAGAAGCGCCTCCGGGAAGGCACGACCGACGAGATGATCGACGCCGCCTACCTCGCCTGGCGCGCTGACTCCCAAGCCGGACTCGCCAGCGTGCTGGTCACCGAGTCCAGCCAAGCCGTCGCCGCCCTCAACGCCCGAGCGCGGGCCGAACGAATCCTCGACGGCGAAACCGACGCCACCCGCGAAGCCGTCCTCGCCGAAGGCGCCCGGGCCTCTGTGGGTGATCTGGTCATCACCAGGCAGAACGATCGCCGCCTGCGGTCGCTTCGTGGAGGTTGGGTCCGCAACGGCGACCGCTGGAAGGTCACCGATGTCCGGGGTGACGGCACTCTCGTCGTGCGACGCCAGGGACTCCGCTGGGCAGCCACCGTCGCCCTGCCGGCCGACTACGTTGCCGAGTACGTCGACCTCGGATACGCCATCACCGCGCACCGCGCCCAAGGCATCACCGTCGACACCGCTCACGTCGTCGTGTCCGCGACCACCACTCGGGAGAACCTCTACGTCTCCATGACCCGAGGCCGGGACGCCAACATCGCCTACGTCGCCCTCGACAAGCCCGACGACAGCCACGCTGCGCCGCACCCCGACGACGTGAACGCCCGCACCGTTCTCTACGGCGTCCTCCAGCACTCCGGCGTCGAGCTCTCGGCACACCAGATGATCGAAGCCGAACAGGAGCGCTGGACCTCGATCTCGCAGCTCGCGCCCGAGTACGAGACCATCGCCGCGACCGCGCAGCGTGATCGCTGGACCACCCTCCTGAATGCAAGCGCACTCACGCCGGAACAGGTTGAGGAGGTGCTCGCATCGGACGCTTTCGGGCCGCTCACCGCTGCCCTGCGACGAGCCGAAGCCATCGGGCACGACGTCGACCAACTCCTTCCACGACTCGTCAGCCGCCGCAGCCTCGACGGTGCCGTCGACCTGGCCGCCGTTCTCCAACACCGCGTCGAGGCCAGCGCGAAGCAGCCTCCCGGTGGCCGACGCCGCAAGACACCCAATCTGATCGCCGGACTGATCCCCGAAGCCCAAGGCGACATGACACCGGAGATGCGCGCCGCACTCGACGAGCGCCGTGACCTCATCGAGACCCGTGCGCTCGAACTCGCCGAGACCGCTGTCGCAGACCGGGCGCCGTGGCTCAAGAAGGTCGGCAAGTCGCCGACAGGGGCACGCGAACGCCAAGGTTGGCTCCAGCAGATCGCCACCATTGCCGCCTACCGCGACCGCTACGACATCACCGGCACCTCGATGCTCGGCGCACAGCCGGAGAACGGAGCACAGCGCAACGACGCCAACCGCGCCCGCGCAGCCGCCGAACGCGCCAACCAGATCGCTCGCAGCGCCACCCCGGGGGCAGCACGCACCGGCGCCCGCAGCATCGGCCTGTAGCGGCGCGCGCCGTTCGGTCTCGCACTTTGTCGGTGGGGTGGTCTATCGTCGTGGACGAGGCAGCCTTCATACGGCGCCGACGCTCACAGAGCGAAGGCATTGACCCTCCGAAGTCGGGACGGTCCTTCAAGGTTCTTGCTGCCGGACCCTACGAGAGGACTGTCCAATGTTCCGGCTCATCGTGAACCTCACCACCCGAGTCCGCTGGTTCCTGCGCTGCTACGCACCCAGCAACATCGCACTCGATGCCATCAGTACGAGGCGCGGTTACAAGTGGGGCATCCCAGCCGCGCTGGTGCTCGTGCCCGCCTACCTTTACGCCGCCAGCCTCACCACCACGCTCATCGAGCACGGAGGCCCGGGATGGCTCAACCTCATTGTGCTGACCTTGATCTGGAGTGCACTCAAGTTCGCGGTCATGGCCCCCGTCAGCGTCGGTCTGCTGGTCCGGGCGCGGCTCGTCGAGCGACCTGCCCGTCGCCAGCCGTTCGTCCCGATGGGCTACGCACCCGGCCGAGGCATCGGCCCCTGGACGACCTCGGCGTAGAGGCATAGCGGCCAACAGGTGGCCCGGCGCGAGCCTGGCCACCCGTGCGTTGCTCGCGGGTGCTTCAACAAGTCGTCATACCTCTGCGAGATGATGGTGTCTCGGATAGAGGTTTGGGAGTTGATGTGCGGTACGACCTACAGCGGCTCGGTGCGCTTGGGTTCCAGGACTGCGCGGCGGCTCTCGCAATCAAGGTTCTGGGCGCGAAAGTCCGGCCGATGGGTCGAGGCCGTGACGGCGGTCGCGACATGCTCGTCAACGGCGTCATCGTGTGGGGTGAGACCGACCGTGATGGCGCAGAGACGTGGGACGGCACAACCGTCTTTCAGGTCAAGCACAAGGACCGTCTGACGGACCCGGCGAAGGACGCGACTTGGGCCTGGAAGCAGATCAAAGCGGAGCTCGACGAGTGGTCGAGTCCTGACACCAAACGCCAAGCGGTGCCGAACTACTTGGTGTTCGTTACCAACGTTCCGCTGACTCCCACACAAGACACTGGCGGTTACGACGTGGTGACCGCGCGCATCCAGGAATACCTTGACGCCCTGAGTGACCCGACCGCAGAGGACCACCTGGACGGTGCGGCGAAGGGTCAGGCCCGTCGAGTCCGCGAAGCGCGGCGCGACCGTATGCGGAGTCTCCGCCGGTGGCGTCTTTGGGACGGCTACCAGATCGACGGGCTTCTTGGTGCCAACGAAGGTGTACGGAGGGCGTTCGACGGATTCCTGACCGCGGGTGACGTACTTGCTGACCTGTCTCGCTTCTCGACGTCTTTGTCCGAGAAGGAGCTTGCACCCGCGTTGAAGGCGCACGCCCGGTGGGCGCTCATCAACGAGCGCAATATCTACTTCGACGAGGCCGGCGCGCAGCCAAAGGGCTTCCCTGTTGATGAGGTGGTGATTGACCTTCCTGTCCTTGTCGCGGGGGCAGATGCCCCCGAACGGATAGTTCGATACACGTTGGATCGTGGGGACCATGTTCTCCGCCCCACCCTCGCGGCTGTTGAGAAGCCTCGGCATGTGGTTGTCGTGGGTGCTCCGGGGAACGGCAAGACGACCATCAGCAAGTTCCTCGTTCATGCCTACCGAGCGGCGTGGCTTGGCGAAGACTCTGACCTTGGAGACGAGCACAGAGCCGCCGTCGAAGCGACATCCGTCGCGTTGGCGGGCATAGGTGCGAGGACGCCGTCGCATCGCCGCTGGCCCCTCCGAGTTGACCTCGCCAAAT
Source organism: Nocardioides sp. (assembly GCA_049299195.1). Taxonomy (GTDB): domain Bacteria; phylum Actinomycetota; class Actinomycetes; order Propionibacteriales; family Nocardioidaceae; genus Nocardioides. Next base: position 7,817 of record JBAQXA010000420.1, on the reverse strand, counting down.
TCGCAATCGCGAAGGCGACCGACAGCGACTACACCCTGCTTACCTGGATTTCAGAGACCCTCTCCAAGCAAGTGGCAGCCAAGGCAGTGCCCAAGTGGGCGCTATGGCCTTGGCTTCAAACCTGGCCGTCTCTCCTCGTCCTCGACGGGCTAGACGAGGTGACTGAACCAACGGTCCGCAAGGGGCTCATCAACGACATCACAGCCTTCGCGTCCGAGGCCGAGACGGGCGACGCAGACATGCTGTTGGTCGTGACCACGCGCCCCGACGGTTACACCAGCGACCTTCCCGAGACCCTGTTTGAGCGCGTAGACCTCACCGACCTCGGGATCGACGACGCACTGAACTATGGGCGCATGGTCACCCGGATACGGGTGCAGGATGACGAGAGTCGACGACTTGGGATTGAAAGTCTCTTGGAGGACGCGACTCGACAAGACGAACTCCGCCATCTGATGCGAACCCCTCTTCAAGTCCTCATCATGACCATCATCGCTGAGACAGCACGGCGCTTCGCGCCTGACCGATTCGGCCTGTTCTGGGGCTACTACCAGGCCATCCTCTCCCGTGAGCAGACGAAGACTCTGGGCGCCTCCCGATTGCTCCGCGAGCACTCCCAGCAGATATTCGATCTACACCGGCGGGCGGGGCTGTTGCTCCAACACCGCGCGGAGACAGCTACGGGTTCTGACGCGGTACTCACACCTGAAGTCCTGCGTGACATCGCATGGCACGTGCTTGCCGATGCCGACTACAAGCCTTCAACCACCGATGCCGGTCTCCTCGAAGACATCATCAGTGCCGCGACAAAACGACTTGTCCTGCTGGCTCCGCAACCCGGCGGAGGATACGGGTTCGACGTCCGATCCCTGCAAGAACTCATGGCAGCGATGGAGCTAACCACTGGGACCCTCGATGAGGTTGTCCCGAGGTTACGGCGCATAGCCGCCTCGCCCCACTGGCGGAATACGCTGCTCTTCAGTTGTGGACGCTACTTCTCTGAGCCACAGCCGCCCCAGCACGAAGCCATCACGAACCTGGTTCTGACGCTCGACGACGATGCCCCGGAACGCCTGGCCAAGATCATCCCCGTTGGACCGCAACTCGCTCTGGAGATCATCGACGACGGAATGGCTGTCGGCCTACCCCGATGGTTGAACCAACTCGTCGGTCATGCGCTCACGGCGATCGGCGGACCTGAGCCTGACGACGTGAACACCTTCACGCGCATGTTGATGCGGGCCGCAACGATCAGTAGCGAGGTGCGGGGCTTGATCGCTGACGGCCTTCGCGCAGCTCTTGGCGGAACACATTGGGAGCGTGGCTGGGCGGGCGAGGTCCAGAAGGTCATCGAGCACCTCGGCCGGGAGCTGCAAGTGAGTTCCGATGTTCTTGGCCTCGCCACCGTCAAGCGCGATCCCTCGAAGGCACTGCCGTCTGAGCCCACTGCGGATTGGGGTGGCTTTACTCGGACAATCGACGCGTACGCGGGAACTGTCGATGACGCTGCACTTCAAGCGGTCGCAGCCGCGCTACGGAACTTCCCCTCTTCAACGAAGGATTCCGGCTGGGAGACGAAATTGCAGGTCTACTTGGGAGACCCCGATCTCGCGCTGATCACCGAGGAAGCACTTGTGTCTGTGGCGGGGGCGAGAGCGGATCTCGTCTCTGCCTTGCGCTTTGATGTGATGCCGCAGTTGTGGCGGCGACCGATCTCAGAACCTTCTTGACCAGCGGCGCTCGGCATTGGATGCGGGCGACCAGTTCGGTTGCCCCCAGGTGCACGCACCTTCGAACCCGTGGGGGAGCGGCGTATGTGGCGCTTCCGGAGCCGGTCGACCCGTGGGCTGGAAGCTCGGGCGAACCAGCGGTTGACGTGCAAGACGGCCTATCCGTCACGTCGTCGGTCGCTGATTGAGACGACGTTGGACTCCTTGCTCCCGATCAGGCTGACCCGCGAGTGGTTGCTGAGGTATCCCTCAGGCAAACCACTCAGAGATTCAACGTCTGCGTGAGATAGCCGCAGCCGATTGACGATGTCGGCTGCTGTCTGCGCACCCTCATCGAGGATCAGCTCGATCGAACGGCGCAACAGCCGGGGAATCTCGGGCTCCATTGTGTCGTCGAGCGGTTCGTTCGTGCGCCACTTGCGACGGCTCATGGTGATCCAGAGTTTCCGCTGCATGTCGTCGCTGATGTAGCCGCCGTACTTGGCCTGCATGATCATCATCGCGATCGAGGTCTTCCACTTCGGCTTTAGTGAACGCAAGACGTCGAGGTTCGCAGCAAATAGGTCTTCGCCGAACGGCGCCAGTGGCAACAGGAACGACGAAGCGAATCGGTGAGCTTGCTGCTCGATTCTCTTGTGCAGTTCGGGATGCTGAAAATGCTCTTGGGCGATGTTGTGGTGGAGTAGTACGTGGCCGAGTTCGTGCGCAGCGTCGAAGCGCCAACGGACGGGTGTTCCCTTGTCCGTACCGATGAAGATGAAAGGCCGCTCGCCGTCGTGGGTGGATACCCCATCGAGAGCCTCGGCGCCGAGAGGACCGCGTGCGACGACGATGCCCTGATTCTCCAAGAGCAGCACCATGTTGGCGATCGGTCCCTCGCCAAGACGCCAGTAACGGCGCAGCTCATCGGCGACGTGCTCAACGTCCGTATCGGAAATCAGACGAGGATCGTCAGGCAACTCGAATGTGGGGACGTTGAGTTCGGGAAGCGCAACGTACTCCTCGACGTAGGCAACGAGATCCTGCACCCAGCGCAATCGGCTGTTCGCACGGCGCCGAGCCGCCTTGGTTGCTGAGCTCAAGGAGCGGTAGAAGACGGTGGTCTCAGGTTGGCTGCGCTCCGACTGAAGAAAGAAGGACTCGGGGAGATTCGTTCCGGCAGCGATCTTGCTGAGCACCTCGGGTCCGGGCGAACTGCCGCCCTTCTTCTCGTATTGGTAGATCGCCTGCGAGGACACGCCGGCGATGTCCGCCAAGCTGACAACGGAAAGGCCCCGGGCTTCACGGGCCTCACGGAGACGTGCCCCCGAGAATCCCGGAGTTCCTGGCCTCATGCCGACAGACGGCGGGCGTTGTGGATGTATCGAACCTTGGCCTCGGTGGCCCACTCCCGCGGCAAGTAGGACTCAACGATATCTGGGAACGCCTCGAACAGGTTGATCGTGTGAAGGTAGGTCTCCAGGCCGGCTGCCGGGAACGCAAGATACGCAGAGCCCGGCAAGATGCCGTATCGCGAGTCTTCCTCAGCTGTCGACCAGACGCTTCGGCTGTGCAGCAGCAGGATGTAGAGGGGCGGGTCGTCGGCGGGAACGTCGCCTGGCTCGTCCCAGAGATACAGCGGGTTCTCCTCGGCTAGCGATAGCCGGAACTCGGACGGGTCGACGGGCCCGCACGGGGTCTGCACGGTACTCGCGGTGAGCACGACCGGACCGCTGCGGACCTCGGAGTGGAACCAGCCTGATCCCGGAGACTTGACCGCCTTCGCCGCGATGCCGCTGCGCTCAGCCGCGTCGCGGAGGTAGCCCTCCAGCTTGGCGCGCCGGTAGTAGGGCAGCAAGTTGACCGCCTCGGTCGGGGCGAACTCCGAACGCACGTACTCGGCAGAAACCTGGTGGGCCATGAAGACGCCTTGAAGCGCTCGGCGCTGGAACTCGGCGGGCACGTACTGCTCGGTCATGGCAGCAAGCTCTCGGACGTCCATCGGCACTCCAATTCTCGGCGAACTGATTACAGGTAAGTGTAGGATACGGCTCAAACTACCAAGTAATACTTCCACCGGCGCGTCATGCGTCTATTTGCAAGCTGCGGCCCTCTGCCGCGCGACAGGAGACTGAGCATGGCGATCCAGAGTAAGGCTGTGCGGGCGCCGCGCCAGTTCCCATCGATGGAGGCGCTGTAGGGCATGAGGGTCTGTCATCTGCGCCTGAAGAACTTCCAGTCGTTCGGTCCAACACCGACCGAGATCGAGCTCAGCAGGCTCACGTTCGTTCTCGGTCCCAACGGCGCCGGGAAGACCGCGGTCCTCCTAGCGCTGGCACGCCTCTTCAGCCCCGTTCAGACGATGCGCCGGGTGCAGCCTTCCGACTTCCATGTTCCTGTCGGCGCTGACCCTGAGCAAGTCGACAACGAATTGTGGCTCGAAGTCGACATCGAGTTCGACGAGACCGCTGACGAGGATGGCGACCATCCCTCGATCCCGCCCTTCTTCACGCACATGGCGCTTGACGATGCGGGCGGGGTGCCGCGTGTCCGGATCCGGCTCACGGCCACCCTGGACATCGACGAGTACGTCGAGGAGAAGATCGAGTACATCACGAAGGTCGACGCGAACGACGAGCCGACCCAGCGCTCGGAGATGTCTCGGCACGATCGTGCGGCGATCGAGATGCACTACCTGCCGGCGCGACGTGACCCAGGCGACCACATCGCGTTCACCGCGGCCTCTCTGTTGGGCCGGATGCTGCGCGCAGCGGACTGGACGAATGAACGCAAGGAGATGGTGCGCCTTGCCGACGAGCTCTCTGCGTCGCTGGTCGCCAACGCGGCCGTCGCCGGCATCGGCGCCGAGGTACAGAGCGCATGGGCAAGCTTGCACAAGGGCTCCTTCTTCAAGGATCCGTCGATCGCCTTCGGTCGAGGCGAGATGGAGGGCGTCTTGCGGCAGTTGACGATGACCTTCGCGCCGGGTCCCGGCGGCGAGACCGTGGACTTCGCACGACTTAGCGACGGCCAGAAGTCTCTGCTCTACATAACGCTCGTGCTGGCGTGGCGAGAGATCGCACACAAGGTGCTGAGCGGTGAGGAGACCGCGTTCGACCCGGACAAGCTGCGACCACCGGTCCACGTCATCCTCGCGTTGGAGGAGCCGGAGAACAGCCTGGCGCCACAGCATCTGGGCCGGATCGTCCGCCAGCTCCGGACGCTCTGCGCCGAGGAGGACGTCCAGTGCTTGGTCGCGACCCACGCCCCTGCGCTGCTGCACCGCGTCGAGCCGGAGGACATTCGCTTCCTACGGTTGGCCGAAGATCGCACGACCCAAGTCCGCACGGTCGTCATGCCCACCGACAAGCACGAGGCCGCAAAGTATGTTCGGGAGGCCGTTCGCTCCTACCCAGAGCTCTACTTCGCCCGACTCGTCATCCTCGGGGAGGGCGACAGCGAGCAGATCGTCTTGCCGCGGGTGCTCGCCGCGGCCGGCATCGCCGACGACGATGTCTCGGTGAGCGTCGTCCCACTCGGCGGCAGGCACGTTCACCATTTCTGGCGGCTGCTAGAACGCCTGGAGATCCCCTACGTCACCCTGCTCGACCTCGACAGCGGCCGGCATCAAGGCGGCTGGGGCAGGATCCGCTACGCCGCCAAGCAGCTCAACATGCACAAGCCGGGGACGGTGAAGCAGGAGAAGATCGACAGACTTCCGACCTGGGATGCGGACCGGGCATTCCCGGGTTACCGCGAGAATGCTGGTTGGCTGTGCGCGTGCGAGCGCAAGGGTGTGTTCTTCTCCCATCCTCTCGACCTCGACCTGATGATGCTGGAGGCGTACCCCGAGGCCTACGGCGTCGACGGCAAGGCTTCCCCCGACACATCGACGACGAAGGCCGTGCTTGGCAAGAGCCACGTCAACTCCCATCGTTACAGCGACACGCAGCTTGAGCTCTTCAACGAGTACCAAAAGCAGTTCAAGCTGGGCAGCAAGCCGGCCAGCCATCTCGGCGCAATGGCGTCGTTCGATGGCAAGGACGAGGAGCTACTCGCCGGCCTACCCGGACCACTGGCTCGGCTCCTCGACGCCGTCAAGGAACGGCTGGAGTCAATCCCCGAATGATCCCGTCCGAGGTCTGGGTGCCCGCAGACGAGATCATCCTGGAGCCGAACGCACTTCTTGCTGCTCGCGAGAGGGACGCTGACGTCGTCGTCTCGGCCGGCCCCGGCGCCGGCAAAACCGAACTATTGGCTCAGCGCGCCGACTTCCTCCTGACCACCGGCGCGTGCCCCTACCCGAGGCGCATCCTGGCCATCTCCTTCAAGGTCGACGCCGCGCACAACATCCGTGAGCGGGTCCGGCGCCGCTGCGGCGACCAGCTGGCTGCTCGGTTCGACAGCTTCACCTTCCACGCCTTCGCCAAGAGGATCGTGGACAACTACCGCGTACTGCTCACCGGGATGGACGCCCTCGACCCCGATTACACCCTGGACCCCACTCAGCGGATCCAGCACAAGCAGATCACGTTCGATGACCTTGTTCGCCTCGCGACCGACCTTCTGCAGGTGAGCCCGCACGCACGCAACGCCATCCGGCAGACCTACACCCATGTCTTCCTCGACGAGTTTCAAGACGCGACCGACAAGCAGTACCAACTGCTGACAGAAGCCTTCCTCGACAGCGATGCGACCCTGACCGCGGTCGGCGACACCAAGCAGCGCATCATGAAGTTCGCTGGAGCGCTCGACGGGATCATGAAGACCTACGCCGCCGACTTCACCGCTACCTCACTGACGCTGTATCAGAACTTCCGCTCCGCGCCGGCGCTTCGCCGCATGCAGAACCGCATGGTGCAGGTGATGGATCCGCCAGCCGCAGTACCGATGGCGGACCTCGCGGGCGGCGACGGAACGGTCGAGGTGCTTTCCTTCGGCTCCGTCCACGACGAGGCAGACGCCGTCGCCGACCGGATCCAACGTTGGCTGGACGAGGGCATCGAGCCTCAAGAGATCGCGGTCCTCGTACGCCAGCAGCCGCATCTGGTCTGCGACCACCTCATCACCGAACTGCTGTCCCGGGGAGTCCCGTCACGCAACGAGCAGGTCCGCCAGGACCTGACTGCCGAGCCCGCCGCTGCAGTCATCCTCAATCTGCTCCGGGTCCTGGCCGGCGAGCGGCGGTCGGTGGCCTACGAACACCTGATGCGCACTGCCACCCTCACAAGTCCGACCGAGGAGATGGCGTTGAGGAGCGCGAGGGCGTTAAGCCGCTTCCTGACACTCAAACGCCGGGAGCTCCGCACGAGCCCCGTCGCATGGCCGAATCCGGCGAGCTGGGCCGTCATTGTCGACGAGTTTGTCGATCTGATTACCAAGCCGGCCCTGACGGCACTCTCACCCGAGTATCAGCGTGGCCCACGACTCGAGCAGATCATCGACCAGAGCGTCGATGCCTTTGGCGAGGAGCTAGCCAAGGACGGCGACCCCCTCGCCGCGCTGAGGCGGCTCTCGGAGGAGGACGCCGTACGCATCCTCACTATCCACAAGTGCAAGGGCCTGGAGTTCGAAAAGGTGATCGTCCTCGGCGTCGAGCACGAGCTCTTCTGGTCCCGCTACAGCGACGAGAACCGGGCGGAGTTCTTCGTCGCAATTTCCCGCGCGAAGAGCGAGCTAGTCCTCACCTGGACCTCGACCCGTCCTCGGCCTCCCGGGTACTCCGCGCGCTGGGACATCCATCGACGTCCTTACCACGAGTTCCTGGACTACGCCGACGAGTAGGAGGTTCCGCCAGGAGGTGCCGCCCGCTGCGCGTAACCTCTGACCCCGGATCCACCGATCGGCATGGCCGGGATGAGGTGATGGTGGTCGGTTCCGGGTGAGGGCGCCGGGGCGCGATGATCTGTCGGACCTCACTGTCCGGGGTGTTCCACGGTGTCCTCGTCGCGCAATTGCTGCTGGGTGGTCAGGCCGCGAGGGTTGAGGGCGGGTCGCTGACTCGGTTGAACAAGGCAGTCCAGGCGGTCTCCCAGGGCCAGGCTTGTGGCAGATGCAGAGTCAGCCGTCGCGCCGAGGTCGCGACCCCGTGCCGGCACGGTGATCAGC
>JBAQXA010000419.1:0-2599 GCA_049299195.1 Nocardioides sp. | reverse complement strand
TCCTTGGCCTTCGCCGCGCCCAGACCGAGGCGGCCTGTCGGGCGCAGGGCATTGAGTGGTGGGACGACCCGCACAATCGGGATCCGCGCTATGCGCGCAGTCGGGTCCGCCACGACGTGTTGCCTGTCGTGGAGCGCGAGCTCGGGCCCGGGATCGCCGAGGCGCTGGCGCGGACCGGGCGACTGCTCAGCGCCGACGAGGCGCTGCTGACCACGCTGACCGAGGAAGCGATGACCGACTACGACCCGGAGGTCGGCTTCGAGGTTGCCGCGTTGAGCGCTCGACCCGAGGCGCTGCGCTTGCGGATGCTGCGCGAGGCGGCCCTCCGCGCCGGCGTACCACCAGCCGACCTCGCACTCGTCCACCTCGACGCCTTGGATGCCCAGGTCGCCAACCGCACCCATCTCCCGCGCACGATCGAGCTCCCCGGCAAGGTTGTCGCGCTTCGGGAGGGGGACTCGCTGCGCTTGAGCGGCCGCGCCAACTAGGGTGCTCCTTATGCGCGAAGCTGACATCGAAGGCGATCTGGTGCGGGTCCTGTTCACCGAGGAACAGATCCAAGAGAAGGTCGCCGAACTCGGCGCGCGGATCGCCGCGGACTATGCCGGCAAAGACCTGCTGCTGGTCGGCATCCTGCGCGGCGCGGTCATGGTGATGGCCGATCTCGCCCGGGCACTGCCGAGCCACGTCGAGATGGACTGGATCGCGATCAGTTCCTATGGCTCCGGCACCAAGTCCAGCGGCGTGGTGCGGCTGCTGAAGGACCTCGACTCCGACATCACCGGGCGCAACGTGTTGATCGTCGACGAGATCATCGACACCGGCCTCACGCTCTCGTGGCTGGTCGGCAGCCTCGGCACCCGCAACGCGGCCAGCGTCGAGATTGCCACACTCCTGCGCAAGCCCGAGGCCCTGACGATGCCGGTGGAGCCGAAGTACGTCGGCTGGGACATCCCCAACGAGTTCGTCGTCGGCTACGGGCTCGACTACAAGGAGCGCTACCGCAACCTGCGGGCCATCGGGACCCTCGCCCCGCACGTCTATAGCTGACCCACGGCCAGCCCCTCGTCTGCTCAGCCGGTCCCTCCCGTCGGGCGGAGGCGTGCGAAGTTGGCGGAACCTGCGAGAATCACCCGAGGTGCTCACCTGAGCGCCGGAGTCGAGTCGAAACGGACGTTGTGTCGGTGAAGCGGATTTTCAAGGGTCCCTGGATCTGGATCGTGCTCGCGGTCGTCGGGGTCCTCCTCGCGCTGCAATACCTCACCCCCGGTGGGGAGTACGACGAGATCAACACCTCCAAGATGCGCCAGGAGATTCTCTCCGGCAACGTCAAGGAGATCACGTTCGTTCAGGGTGACCAGCAGATCCAAGCCACGCTCGATGACGGCAAGAAGGTCGCGGCCACCTGGGTCGACGGCCAGCAGGAGAGCCTCCTGGAGGCGGTCGACAGTCGCGTCGACGACGGCAAGATCGAGACCCAGAACTCCAAGAACCCGCAGCCCAGCCTGATCGGCTCGATCCTCGCCACGCTGCTGCCCTTCGCCCTGATCATCTTGCTGTTCCTGTTCTTGATGAACCAGGTGCAAGGTGGCGGCGGCGGTCGCGGCATCATGCAGTTCGCCAAGAGCCGGGCCAAGCTGATCACCAAGGACATGCCGAAGACGACCTTCGCCGACGTGGCCGGGTGCGAAGAGGCCATCGAAGAGCTCGGGGAGATCAAGGAGTTCCTCCAAGAGCCGGCCAAGTTCCAAGCCGTCGGGGCAAAGATCCCCAAGGGCGTGCTGCTCTATGGCCAGCCCGGCACCGGCAAGACGCTGCTGGCCCGTGCGGTCGCCGGCGAGGCGGGAGTGCCGTTCTATTCGATCTCCGGTTCGGACTTCGTGGAGATGTTCGTCGGCGTCGGCGCGTCCCGGGTCCGCGACCTCTTCGAGCAGGCCAAGGAGAACGCCCCGGCCATTGTCTTCATCGACGAGATCGACGCCGTCGGTCGCCACCGCGGCGCCGGCATGGGCGGCGGTCACGACGAGCGCGAACAGACCCTCAACCAGTTGCTCGTCGAGATGGACGGCTTCGACGTGCGCGGCGGAGTCATCCTCATTGCGGCCACCAACCGCCCCGATGTGCTCGACCCGGCGCTGCTGCGCCCCGGGCGTTTTGACCGGCAGATCCAGGTCGACGCTCCCGACCTCAACGGTCGCGAAAAGATCCTGCAGGTCCACTCCCGCGGCAAGCCCATGGCCGCCGACGTCAACCTGATCTCGGTTGCCCGGCGCACCCCGGGCTTCACCGGCGCCGACCTTGCCAACGTGCTCAACGAAGCCGCGCTGTTGACCGCGCGCGGCAATCAGAAGCTGATCACCAACGCCGCGCTGGACGAGGCCATCGACCGCGTCATTGCCGGACCCCAGCGGCGTACTCGCTTGATGAACGAGCACGAAAAGCTGATCACCGCCTATCACGAGGGCGGCCACGCGCTGGTGGCGGCCGCGCTGCCGGGCACAGACCCAGTGCACAAGGTCACGATCCTGCCGCGCGGTCGGGCGCTCGGCTACACGATGGTGTTGCCGGACCAGGACAAGTACTCCCAGACCCGCAGCGA
>JBAQXA010000418.1:0-1603 GCA_049299195.1 Nocardioides sp. | reverse complement strand
ACCGGGATGCCGTATTTGAAGCCAAAGCTCACGACCGTGACCTTGAGGCGGGTGGTCACCGGCGTCCCGAACAGATCGGCGATGCGATCGGTCAGCTGGTGCACGTTGAGGGCGGTGGTGTCGATCACGAGATCGGCATTGGCGCGCAGATTGGCCAACACGTCCCGCTCGCGGCGCAACCCGTCCAACAGCCGGCCGGTGCCTTGGAGCGGGTGCGGCCGGCGGACGGCCTCTTGTCGCCGCACCAGAACCTCATCGGTCGCCTCGAGGAACAAGAGCGTGGCCCGGCGGCCGGTGACCCCGCGGGCAAGGTTGGCCGCCAGGGTGTCGAAGAACGACCCTGACCGAACATCGACGACCACGGCGATCGGCTGCTCGGGGCCCATCGACTCATCGACTAGGCGCACCACGTCGCGCAGCAGGGTGGGCGGCAGGTTGTCGACGACAAAGAAGCCGAGATCCTCCAGCTCCTTGGCCGCCGTGCTCCGGCCTGCGCCCGTCATGCCGGTGACGACGACCAGTTCACCGACAGCCGGGGTGGCCTCGTCTGGTGGTGCTGCCATGGTGTCCTCCTGGTCGTAGTGCGGCGCTGGCGATCCGCCCGGCGTCATCCCTCGATGATCTCTCCGGTCGCCGTGTTGATCTGCACCGACGGGTGTGCCGGGTCCGAAACCGCCTGCTTGATGGCCGCCGCGGTCTGCGGCCCGATGCCGGGCACCTGGCTGAGCTCGTCGAGGGTCGCGGCTCGCAGTTTACGGAGCGAGCCGAAGTGCTTGATCAGCGTCTTGCGGCGGATCTCTCCCAACCCGGGCACGTCGTCGAGCAGGCTCTCCACCATCGTCTTGGAGCGACGGTTGCGGTGATGGGTGATCGCGAAGCGGTGGGCCTCGTCGCGGATCCGCTGCAGCAGGTAGAGGCCTTCGGAGGAGCGGGGCAAGATCACGGGGTCCTCCTCCCCCGGCAGCCACACCTCCTCCAGGCGCTTGGCGAGTCCGCAGATGGCCAAGTCGCGGAGGCCGAGCTCGGCCAGCGCGGCGGTCGCGGACGCGACCTGCGGCGCACCGCCGTCGACCACCACCAGGGAGGGTGCATAGGCAAACTTGCGCGGTCGGCCGGTCTCGGGGTCCACGAGCATCGGCCCGTCGTCCCCCTCGATCCGCGTGCTGGTGGCCTGCTCATCGAGCAGCCGCCGGAAGCGGCGCGTGATCACCTCATGCATCGCGGCAACGTCGTTTTGACCGTCAACGCCGCGGATCACGAAGCGGCGGTATTCGGACTTGCGGGCGAGGCCGTCTTCGAAGACGACCATCGAAGCAACCACTTCGGTGCCCTGCAGGTTGGAGACGTCGTAACACTCGATGCGCAGCGGCACCTCGTCGAGGCCCAGCGCTGCGGCGATCTCCTCCAGCGCCCGGTTGCGGGTGGTCAGGTCGCTGGCTCGGCGGGTCTTGTGCAGCGCCAGGGACTGTTTGGCGTTGGCGGCCACGGTCTCCATCAGCGCCAGCTTGCCCCCGCGCTGGGGCACCCGAATCGAGACCTTGGCCCCGCGCCGATCCTGGAGTAGCTGCTGCAGGGTCTCCGGGTCGGGCGGCAACGCCGGCAC
>JBAQXA010000417.1:0-1899 GCA_049299195.1 Nocardioides sp. | reverse complement strand
CAGCGGTGACATGACGACAGTGGTGGGCGAGGCGGTGCGCGCGCGATCGGCGGCCCGGCTGCCACGCGACCTGCATCCGGTCGCGTGGTGGCTCTGGGCCTGCGGTCTGGCAGCGGCCGCCTCGCTGACCACCAACCCGGTCGTGCTGTTGCTTCTGGTCGTCTCGGCAACGGTCGTCGTCTTGGCCCGTCGCTCCGATCAGCCCTGGGCGCGCGTCTACTGGCTCTATCTGGGCCTCGGCGTCGCCATCGTGGCAATCCGGCTCGTGTTTCGCGTCTTGCTCGGCGGGGCAGACGGGCACGTTTTGGTGTGGCTTCCCGAGATCCCGCTGCCCAGTTGGGTGCTCGGCATCCGGCTGTTGGGCCCCGTGACACGCGAGTCCCTGCTCGCCGGGCTCTATGACGGGCTCCGTTTGGCCGCCATCGTGGTCAGCCTCGGAGCCGCCAATGCCTTGGCCAATCCCAAACGGCTCCTGCGATCGGTGCCGCCCGCCCTCTATGAGATCGGCACGGCGCTGGTCGTGGCCGTCACCGTGTTGCCTCAACTCGCCGACAGCCTGCGCCGAGTGCGCCACGCGCAGCAGTTGCGCGGAGTCCCAGCCCGGCGAGGGCAGGCCCGACTCGGCCGCCTGCGCCGGGTCCTGGTGCCGGTGTTGGAGGACGCCTTGGAGCGCTCCCTCACCCTCGCCGCGGGGATGGACGTGCGCGGCTACGGCCGGGCGGGGGAGGCAACGCGTCGCCAACGCCGGGTCACCGGGCTGCTGAGGGTCGCGGGGCTCGGCGGGATCATCGTGGGCACCTATGCGGTGCTCGATCAGACGGCCCCGCGTTGGTTGGCGGCGCCGATGCTGGCGGTCGGGGCGCTCGTGGCCGGGGCCGGTCTCATCAGCGCCGGCCAGCGCGTGCGGCGCACCCGCTATCGGCCCGATCCTTGGGCTGTGCCCGAAGCCGTGGTCATCGCCTCCGGTCTCCTCGTGGGGGTCCTCGGCTGGTGGGTGGCCCGCCACGACCTCGCGGCGGCATACCCCTCACTCAGCGGGTGGCCGGCGGTGCACCCGCTCAGCTTGCTCGCCGTTGTCATCGCGACGGTTCCTGCGGTCGCTGCACCCGAGCCGCTGCTCGCCTTCGTCCCGGGGGAGCGGCGATGACCCTGTTGGAGTTGGTGGACGTCACCGTCGCGTATGCCGCGCGGCCGGTGCTGGACCTGGCCTCGCTGAGCCTCGACGAGGGCGAGCTTGCGGTCGTGTGCGGGGCGACCGGTTCGGGCAAGTCCACGCTGTTGGGCGTGGTCAGTGGGCTCGTGCCGACCTTCACCGGCGGGTCCTTGACCGGTGATGTGCTGCTCGATGGCGAGTCCGTCCTGCATCTGCCGGCGCGCGAGCGGGCCGGCACGATCGGCTATGTCGCGCAGGATCCCGCCGCGGGTTTTGTCACCGACACCGTCGAAGAGGAGCTTGCCTACGGCATGGAACAACTCGGGTTGGCGCCCGCCGCGATGCGGCGCCGGGTCGAGGAGACGTTGGACCTGCTCGGCATCGCCGACCTGCGGGCTCGCGACCTGCGGACGCTCTCTGGGGGTCAGCAGCAGCGGGTCGCGATCGGCTCGGTGTTGGCGATGCACCCACGCCTGCTGGTGCTCGATGAGCCCACCTCGGCGCTGGATCCCACCGCCGCCGAAGAGGTCTTGGCCAGCCTCACTCGGCTCGTGCACGACCTCGGCCTGAGCGTGTTGGTGGCCGAGCACCGGCTGGAGCGGGTGTTGCCGTTTGCCGATCGCGCCATCGTGGTGGGCGCCGACGGGGTCGTGCAGACGGGGGTTGCAGCCGACGTGATGCGGACCGCGCCGCTGGCGCCGCCGATCGTCGAACTGGGCCGACTGGCCGGGTGGACGCCCCTGCCC
>JBAQXA010000416.1:0-5866 GCA_049299195.1 Nocardioides sp. | reverse complement strand
GCACCACATGGCTTCGAAGGATCGCGGGCGAAGGGGGTCCAGCCACGGACACTCGAGGTCTTCGACGACCTGGGATTGCTGGAGAAGCTTGAGCCGCGGAGCATGCACTATCCATCGCTGGGCCTTCATCTCGGGCCTGTGACGCTGCGGCGGTCGATGATCAAAGAGCACCGTGTCACCGAAGATGTGCCGTTTGCGAACACGTTGTTGGCCCCGCAGTACGCGACCGATGCCAGCCTGCGCGAGCGCCTTGAGGAGCTCGGGGGCCACGTCGAGTACAGCACGAAAGTCACCGGGTTCGTTCAGGACGATGAGGGCGTGACGGTGTCGGTCGATGGGTCGGGAGGCGAGTCCGTCGTCCGCGCGAAGTACGTGGTCGGGGCTGACGGCGGGAGCAGCACCATCCGTCGTGGAGCTGGAATCGCCTTCGCGGGGTCGACCGATGACGCCGACCGGATGATCGTCGCAGATGTCACTGTCTCCGGTCTCTCCAGAGACCGCTGGCACATCTGGCCCCGCAAAGCGGGTCGATTCATGGGCCTGTGCCCGCTGCCCGACGGGAAGTTCCAGCTGATGCTGAAGCTGCGGCCGGGGGATCCTGCGGACCTGGACCGGGCCGCGGTCGATGGCATGGTGCGCGAGTTCGTGGGTCGCACCAAGTTCTCGGTGGAGGAGATCCACTGGGCCTCGGTGTGGCGTCCCAACATCCGATTGGCGCGGAGCTACCGCGCGGGCCGGGTCTTTCTGGCCGGAGACGCTGCCCACGTCCATCCTCCGACCGGTGGGCAGGGCTTGAACACGGGGGTGCAGGACGCCTACAACCTCGGGTGGAAACTCGGGCAGGTGCTCGCCGGCGCTTCCGACAGGCTGCTGGACACCTACGAGGCCGAGCGCCAGCCGATCGCTGCCCGCGTCCTGGGGCTGTCGTCGAAGATCTACGCGGACACGAAGAACCGACCTCTGGCCTCGACTTCTCGCGGTGACGAGGAGCGCCAACTGAAACTCACCTACCGCGGAGGGCCGCTCGGTGTGATGGGGGCAGCGCCCGAGTCTGTCGTTGCGGGGGACCGTGCGCCTGACGCTTTCGTCGTCGATGCTGAGGGACGCCCCACTACCTTATTCGACACCTTTCGCGGCCCGGGGTTCACTCTCGTGTCTATTGGGGCGGCGGCCACGGAGGTCGCGGGTACCTTCCCGTGGCCCGACTCCGGTGCCGGTCTGGCCCGGCTCAGCCTCGACCCGAGCGCGAATGAGTCATTCCGGCGTATCTATGGCCTCACGGGAGATGGGCAGGTACTCGTGCGCCCCGACGGATACGTCGCCTGTGTCTCCGACGGCGACTGGGTGCAGAGCTTCCAAGAGCACACCCGGCCACTCGTGCCGGGAACCGGGTCATGAGTCCCGGACCGCGCGTGATGCGGCGCGAGTTCACGGCGCTGACGTCGGCCGAGGACCCACGGATGTCACGTCTGTCTGTCCCGTCGCAGGCCGCTCTGCGGCAGTTCGGCGTCGACCGTCTGACCGGATACGGAGTCGATCGTTCCGACGCACTCGAACTGCGCGAGCGGGTGCTGCTGGGTGAGGATTGGATGCAGGCGGCGTCTGATCTGGCTGATTCGTGTAGTGGCCGAGCAGACGAGGCTCCGCAGGTAGGCGGAGGCCCGACCCGGGCACTATATCTGCGCCGGGCATCCGCGCTGCTGCGGATGGCCCAGGTGATGATGCTGATCGACACGCCGGAGCGGTGCTCACTTTATGCGCGGGCCGGTGAGCTGTACGGGCAGGCCGCCGAGCTGACGGGCGACCGTATCCGCGTGGAGCTCGATGTTCCTGGCGAAGGCGGACCTTTGATCGGTTGGATGATTCCGGCCGCCGGAGCAGTCGTGGGGTCGGTCGTGATGATCGGCGGCATAGAGGGCTACGCCATGGATTTTGACGAGATGGGCAGGACCCTAGCTGCCCGAGGGGCAGATGTCCTGCTGCTCGACGGTCCAGGCCAGGGCGAAACCCGGTTCGTCTCGGGCCGGTACCTCGATCCAGGTTGGCGAGATGCCTTCCGCGTCGCGATCGACTACCTGGAAGAACGGGCCCCGGCTCGTCCGATCGGGTTGGTCGGGAACAGCATGGGCGGCAGTCTGGCCATGGCAATTGCAGCCACCGACCCTCGCGTCGCCGCATGCTGCAGCAACGGCGGTCTTCCGGCACCCTGGCTGGTATCGCCGGAGGTAGGCATCTTCTTCGCCAAGATGGCCTCCTTCTGCGGCACCGACGATGCCGACCGTGCGATCCAGACCTGGTCCACCGTCAACCCGCTGTCAGCCGGCTCGAACCGGGACCACGCGCTGTTGGTGCTCCACGGCGACCACGACCCGATGATCTCATCCGAGAAGAGTGGGGCACTGCTCGACGGTGCCTCTGCCGGAGACAGGCACATGGTCGTATTTTCCGACGGCATCCACTGCCTCTACAACCATCAGCAGGACCGCGACGCGCTCATCGCCGACTGGCTCGGCGCACAGCTGCGCAGACGGCTCGACACGACGGAGAAGTGAAGGAAACTGAACCTCATGGAGATCATCGACGCGCAGATCCACCTCTGGAACGGGCCGGACGCACCGCCGCACCACTGGCGCGCACCCTTCACGATCGAGCGGGCTGTCGCGAAGATGGACGAGGCCGGTGTAGACAGGTCCGTCAACTGCCCCGCGATCTGGGACGACGCCGCGAACGACTACGCAATCGAGGCCGTCCGCCGGCACCCTGACCGGTTCGCCACGATGGGTTGGTTCCCGCTCACCGGCGGACCAGAGCCCGACAAGGTGACCGAGTGGATGGAGAAGCCCGGCATGCTCGGCCTGCGGTTCATGTTGTACGCCCCCGAGGCCGGACCGCTGCTCTCCTCGGACGCGCTCGACTGGCTCTGGCAGGCAGCCGACGAACAGGAGCTTCCCGTGGCGCTGATGGTCATGCCCGAGCATCTGCCGCTGATCGACCCGGTCGCGGCCCGGCACCCGGGGATGCGACTGCTTCTCGACCACCTCGCGGTCAATCCGTTCGTCGAGGTGCCCGAGGCAGTCGCGCACCTCGACCAGCTGCTTGCTCTCGCTGAGAACCCGAACGTCGCGGTGAAGGCCACCGGCATTCCGAGTATGGCCGCCGACGGGTACCCCTTCGAAAGCAC
Organism: Nocardioides sp.; assembly: GCA_049299195.1. Taxonomy (GTDB): domain Bacteria; phylum Actinomycetota; class Actinomycetes; order Propionibacteriales; family Nocardioidaceae; genus Nocardioides. The sequence goes on along the minus strand of JBAQXA010000416.1, from coordinate 2,685 downwards.
GCACGATGCGCTGCACCAGACGTTCGACGTGTTCGGTCCGCAACGGTTCTTCTGGGGCTCGGACATCTCACGCCTGCACTGCACCTGGGCCGAGTGCATCACCACATTCACCGAGCACCTGCCCTGGCTGGCCGGCGATGAACTCGAGCTGGTCATGGGGAGGGGGCTGGCCCGGTGGATCGGGTGGCAGGACAGCCCGGCGGAGCCGGAGAACGGGATCAGCCGATGACGCAGGGTCGATCAGCTCCTCGCCGGGGGAGACCGCCGATCCCGAGGGAACGCATCGTCGCGGTCGCCCTGGAGATCGTGGCCCAAGAGGGAGCAGACGCCCTCTCCTTACGGAACCTTGCAGCTCGACTGTCCTCGAGTACCTCGACCCTGTATCGACACGTCGACAATCGCCGCGAGCTTATCGCTCTCGTCTTCGACGGACTCCTCGGCGAGGTGCCGCTTGACGGCGGCACAGCCCATCCACAGTGGGGCGAGGAGTGTCGTGCAGTCGCGAGCAAGCTCTTCAGCGTCCTCTCCGCCCACAGAGGCGCGGCAGGGCTGGTGGGGGAAACCGTCCCCAGCGGGCCAAACGCGCTGGCTATCCGCGAGTACCTCTTCGGCGTTCTGACCGGCGCTGGATTTCCACTGGGCATCTCGGCCAAAGCAGTCGCGACCCTCGGGCACTACGTCATCGGCTTCGCTATGCAGGCCCCCGCGAACTCTCCCGCTCACCCGAGCGAAAACCGACTCGGTGATATCGACTCTGAGAAGTACCCACTAACAGCGGAGGCACTGCCTCGGTTGCCGATCCCGCTCGACGTCGAGTTCGCGTTTGGGTTAGATCTGATCCTGAATGGCCTGCGCCGCTACCTCGGGGACTGAGCGGACGTGCCTGAGATCGACTCGCACGAGTCCACCGCGCTTTGACCCTGGGTCGGCACGCGTATTCGTAGCACCGCACCTTGCTGATCGCCGCACCAGGGTGCTCGCCGACTTGTCACCTATCAGTTGCCAACACTTCGGCTCAGCATCCTCCGTCTAAGACTGGTCGAAGTTCACTTGAACGCGTCTCAAGCGGCGGACACTCATGTGGTTGCATCCAGGGTGACCGGCCATCGCGGAGTCAGACGTTTGCTAACCGCGGCGATGTGGTGGAGTTCCGCTTCAACGTGTCGTGCGCGGATGCGGTCCTCCCTTCGCGCCAGCCGGTCGGTAGACGCCGCATGAGGTATTGAGAGGTGGCTCGGGCCGTCGGGTCTCATCAGGTCAGATCGTCAGCGGAACAGCCATGCTGGGGAGAGTAGCCGTGCTTGTCCGCACCGTCGACGGTATTCTGAGGACATGCCCGAGATCACGATGACGCCTGAGACGCTCGCCCTGCGCGAGCTCCTCGACGCGCATCGTGCTGAGCTCCTGGCGATCCTCGACCGCTACGGCGCAACCAACCCGCGGCTGTTCGGCTCTGTTGCCCGGGGCACTGCCCACCCAGAATCGGACATCGACATCCTGGTCGAGATGGACCCTGCAGACGGGAACCTGCTCATGCGGGCTTCCGGACTCATGGAAGAGACCCGAGCGCTCTTCGGCCGCGACGGCATCGACGTTTTTCCCGTCCAGCTGCTCAAGCGGCCGATCTCGGCCTCGGCGCTCAATGACGCGGTCGCGCTGTGAGCCGAGACCATTCTCGGCGCATCGCCGATGTGCTCGAAGCCATTGAACGATGCCAGCGATATGTCGCCGCTCTCGAAGACGATGCGGACATGGCAGAAATGGCAATGGATGCGATCGAGCGTAATCTGCAGATCATCGGCGAAGCCGTGAACCATCTCCCCGCCGAGATCACAGATGCGCATTCGGAGGTCCCCTGGTCGCAGATCCGGGGCTTCCGCAACATCCTCGTCCACCAGTACTTCGGAGTCGACGCCGATGTCGTCCGCGATGTCGCGGACACCCATCTCCCGCCGCTCGCCGAAGTGCTGCGAAGCCACATCACCACCGACTGATCCCGTCTCGGCTCGGCCACTGGCGTGCGCGGTGCTCCGCACCGAGCATGGTGCGCAGTCCGACGACAGTGATCAGCAAGGGCACCGAGCGCATCTGGCATGAGCAGTACGTCAAGCGCGTCGATCGGACGATGCAGTGGGCGGCCTCGCGGAAGCCCGAGCTGATCCATCCAGGAGAAATCCTGATGGAGGACTTCATTGAGGGCTTCGGAATCACGCAGAACAAGCTCGCAGTGTCGATCGGGGTGCCGCCGCGGCGCATCAATGAGATCGTGCACGGCAAGCGCGGCATCACGACTGACACGGCGATCCGTCTGGCGCGGTACTTCGGGACATCCGAGGAGCTCTGACGCTCCGGAGGACTTGCTCGTCGAGCGTTTGGTCGTACCGATCTCGTGCGTCCAGAACCTCGTCGACATGGGCCTGGGCCCACAACCTGCAGTGCGACGAGCGGGTCGTGGAGCGTCCGCCCAAGGGGGGTCAGTGCGTAGCCGGCGGGAGCCTGGTCTCGAGTCACCAGGCCGTCGCGCTCGAGGGTCCGCAAAGTGTCGGTCAGAACCTTCTTCGAGATGCAGCCGACGTCGTGGACGAGTTCGCCGAATCGTCGGGGGCGCTCATGAAGGAGGATCACGATCATGGCCGTCCACTTGTTTGCGATCCGCGCCAAGGACTCCCTCGATGGGCACTGGGG
>JBAQXA010000415.1:0-4873 GCA_049299195.1 Nocardioides sp. | reverse complement strand
CCGCCGCGAGTCCTCGGGAGTGAGCGGCGGAACGGTGATCACCCACGGCTGCAGACCGTCCAGGTGCGCCCGACCGGCAGCCGACGGACGCCGCGCCAACAACAGGCGGACCCCGCGCGGCACCTGCTGAGCGAGCAGATCGAGACTGGCCTGATCGATCGTCTCGGCGTCGTCGACGAGCACCCACCCGGACAGGTGCCGCGCCGCGAGATCGGCGGCCAAGAGCGGGAGGACGGTGCTGTCGTGGGGGGTCGCTGCCCCGCTGCAATAGGCGCGCAGGTCGCGCCACCCGGGTTCGTCGTCGTTGAGCCCGCGGGCCAGCAGGAGGTCGTGGATCAACGCGAAGGGGGTGCGCCCCGCTCGCGCGGAGGCCGGGGCCGCGGTGTCGTGCTGGGCGGCGACTTCGCGGAGCAGGGCGCTCTTGCCGATGCCGGCGACGCCCTCCAGGCACACGACGGAGTGCTCGGGCGCAAGGCCGGCGATCTCGTCGAGGAGTCCGTCACGGCCGATGAGCGTTGTCGAGCGAACTGCACGCACTCCTGAGGGCACTCGTGTGGGGAGCAGAGCCGCGTCGTTGCGCAGGACGGCCGTCTCGACCTCGTCGATGAGTGAGGAGGGGTCGAGGCCGAGCTCGTCGGCGAGCTCAGCGCGGAAGCTCCGGATGACCTCCAGTGCCGCGGCCGGCCCCGCCGACTGGTAGCGGGCTCGCGCCTCCAGCGCGGCGAGCCGCTCGTCGAAGGGGTCGTCCTCGCGGGCCCGCCGCACGCACGAGAGCGCCTCCGCGTCTCGTCCGAGGTCGAGCCAGGCGGCCGCCAACCGGCGGTCGACCTCACGCCTCAGCCCGATCAGGCGCTGCCGCTCGACTTGGACGAAGGGCGAGTCCAAACCCGGGAAGGGGTTGCCGGACCAGGCATCCACGGCGGCGCTCAGCAGTTGCGCCGCGAGGGCCGGATCACCGTCGAGGTGGACCTGAGTGCCCTCGGCGACGAGGGAGTCGAAGTGACCGACATCGGACTCGTCGGGCTCCAACCGCAGCCGCCACCGGCCATGGGTTCGGGCGATGCGTGTGGAGGCGCCTCGCTCGCGCCCTGGCTCCAAGGCGTCGCGGAGCTTGGCGAGGTGCACCCGCAGCGCGGCGGCGGCGGTGTCGGGCGGATTGCCCTCATAGACCGCATCGAGCAGGGCGTCCGGGTCGATGCCATCGGCTCGGTGGGCGACGAGCGCGGCGAGCAGGAGTTGCACCCGCGGCGGCAGGGTGACGGAGTGATCGTCGACGGCGACGGCGATGCCGCCGAGCACCCGCACCCGCAGGGACATGGGCAGACCCTAATGGGTTAAGGGTCCGACGAGCGGGCGGCGGACCGATAACCTAGCGTCATGATCGATCCGCGCCTTCTCCGTGAGAACCCCGATGCCATCCGGGCCGCCCAGGCCAAGCGCGGACTCTCCGATGAAGTCGTCGATGTCGCGCTGGCGGCAGACCATAGCCGCCGCGCTGCCATCGCCACCTTTGAGGCCAAGCGCGCCGAGCAGAAGCGGCTCGGCGGGTTGATCCCGCGTGCTCAGGGCGAGGAGAAGGCGGCACTGCTCGCGCAGACCAAACTGCTGGCCGCCGAGGTCAAGGAGGCCGAGGCCGCGCAGACCGCCGCCGAGGCCGCCTGGCGCGACGCCGTCATGAGCATCCCCAACCCCGCCGCCGACGAGGCACCTGCCGGCGGCGAGGACGACTTCGTCGTCTTGGAACACATCGGCACGCCGCGCGACTTCACCGCCGACGGTTTCGAGCCGCGCGATCACATCGACCTCGGCCGGATGCTCGGCGCGATCGACCTCGATCGTGGCGCAAAGGTCTCGGGCTCGCGCTTCTACTTCCTCACCGGCGTCGGCGCCCAACTCGAGCTCGCGCTGATCAACCTCGCCATGCAGCAGGCGATCCAGGCCGGCTTCACGATGGTGATCGCCCCCTCGCTGGTGAAGCCGCGGGCCATGGAGGGCACCGGCTTCCTCGGCCAGGCGGCCGACGACGTCTATCGGATCGAGGGTGAGGACCTCTACCTGGTCGGCACCTCGGAGGTCCCGATGGCGGCATACCACTCCGACGAGATTCTCGACGTCGCGACTTTGCCGCGCCGTTTCGCCGCGTTCAGCCCGTGCTTCCGCAAGGAGGCAGGCTCGCATGGCAAGGACACCAGAGGCATCATCCGGGTGCACTGGTTCGACAAGGTGGAGATGTTTGTCTACACGACCCTGGAGGAGTCGTATGCCGAGCACCGCCGCCTGCTGGAGTGGGAGAAGGAGTTCTTGACCAAGCTCGAACTCGCCTTCCGCGTGATCGATGTGGCCGCCGGCGACCTCGGCACCTCGGCGCAGCGCAAGTTCGACTGTGAGGCCTGGATCCCGACGCAGGGGAAGTACCGCGAGCTCACCTCGACCTCCAACTGCACCGACTTCCAGTCGCGCCGCCTCGACACTCGCGGCCGCTTCGCCGACGGCAACACCGGTCCGATCGCCACCCTCAACGGCACGCTCTGCGCGATGACCCGCACGATCGTCGCGATCCTCGAGACCCACCAGCAGCCCGACGGCTCGGTGCGCCTGCCGGCGGCGCTCGTGCCGTGGATGGGCACCGACGTCCTCAAGCCGGTGCAAGCCTGAGGTGACAGCAACCTCCACGGGCAGCGCTGCAGCCACGCCCGACTGGCGGCCGCGCCTGATCGCCCTCGACATCGACGGCACGCTGCTCAAGTGGGTCGAGGGCTCGGGCCAGACCTACGAGCAGATCCCGCCGCGGGTCTACGCGGCCGTCCAGCGCGCGCGGGAGGCAGGCGCCGAGATCGTGTTGGCCTCGGGCCGCTCCCCGCACGGTATGACGCGCATCGCCGACCTGCTCGACCTCCCCGGCGACGGCCCCGAGCGGGCGTGGATCGTCGCCTCCAACGGGGCGGTCGTATTCCGCTATCCGCCCGTTGACGTGGTCCATGAGGAGACCTTCGATCCCGCGTCCGCGGTCTATGCGGTGTTGGAGCACCACCCCGACGCACGCGTGGCCATCGAGGAGCGCGGCGTGGGCTATCGGATCAACCGGCACTTCCCGCCCGGGGAGCTGTCCGGGGAGATGATCTTGACCCCGCTGGAAGACCTCGTCGCCGGCCCCGTGAGCCGGGTGATCATCCGGGACCCGGCCGCGACCGCAGATGATTTCGTCGGGCTGGTCGACCGGCTGGGCCTGCACGGCACCGACTACGTCGTCGGTTGGACCGCCTGGCTGGACCTCGCACCCATCGGCGTCTCCAAGGCCAGCGGCCTGCAACGGGTGGCCGACGAGTTCGGGATCGACCGCTCCGAGGTGCTGGCCATCGGTGACGGCCGCAACGACCTGGAGATGTTGGCCTGGGCCGGCCGCGGCGTGGCCATGGGCCAGGCGATCGACATCGTCCGCGATGCTGCCGACTTCGTCACCGACTCTGTCTATGACGACGGCGCCGCGGTGGAGATCGAGCGCTGGTTCGGGTGAGCGGGCCTCGGCCCGCAGACGCGGCAGCACGTGCCCGCCCGCGGTTGGTCGCCACCGACCTCGACGGCACACTGCTTCGCTCCGATGGGACCGTGAGCCCGCGCACGCGTGCGGTGCTCGTCGAGCTGGACCGGATCGGCATACCGGTGGTCTTTGTCACCGGCCGCCCGATCCGCTGGATGGAGTCGCTCTGGGAAGACGTCGGCGGCCACGGCATCGCGCTGCTGAGCAACGGCGCGGTCGTCTATGACGTCGCCCGGCACGAGATCCGCACCGCTCACCGGGTCGAGCCCGAGCTCGCGATCGAGGTCGCGACCCGCTTGCGCCACGGCGTGCCTGGCACCTCGTTTGGCGTGGAGAAGACCACCGGCTTCGCGCTGGAGCCCAGCTTCTTTGCGGGCGAGTCCAAGCCGGCCGACATCGCCATCGGAGGCCTTGAGGAGCTACTCGATGATCAGGTGGTCAAGCTGCTCGCCCAGCACGCCGAGATCGCGCCGGAGCCGTTTTGGGAGCAGGTCGAAGCGGTCGTCGGCGACCTGATCACGACGACCTGGTCGTCGAGTTGGGCGCTGGTCGAGATGAGCGCGCCGGGGGTGACCAAGGCCAGCGCGCTGGCCGACGTCGCGGCGGGACTGGGGATCTCAGCCGACGAGATCGTCGCGTTTGGCGACATGCCCAACGACGTCGCCCTGTTGGGCTGGGCCGGCCGTTCGTTCGCGATGGCCAACGCCCATCCGCTTGCTTTGGCAGCGGCCGCCGAGACCGCTCCGACCAACGACGAGGACGGTGTCGCCGTCACCCTGGCCGGAATCTTTGGCCTCGGCGTGGTCTGATTGGTCCCATGCGTCGGCTGACTCAACTACTGCTCGCTGCGCTCGGCGTGGGCGCGAGTGTGCTGCTGGGCACCAGCCCCGCAGTGGCCACGACGTGCAAGACGGTGCCGCTGGCCGAGGCAACGAGTGCCGCAGATGTCGTCTTCGTCGGCACCGTCACCCAGCGGGAGGTGGAGCCGCGGCGGCGGCCCGATGGCGAGCTGCGCACTCGCCGAGAGGTCACCTACACCGTCGACGTGTTGCGCACCTTCAAGGGCTCGGTCCCGGATCCGGTGACGGTCACCTCGGTGATCACCGGCAAGCCCTGCGGGGCGTTGCTCATGGCCGAGGACCCGGTGCAACGATTCGCCTTCGTCTTGCCCCAGGACCTCCGGTTCACCTCCCAGCTCGACGCCCCGGTGAAGGCGGCGCCGACAACGGTGATGACGCAACTGGAGGATCTCTTCCCCGACCAGGCCCCGCCGCCCCCGCCCGAGCCGGAGCCGGTCACCCGCACACCCGCCGATCAGTCCGCGCCACTTCAGTT
>JBAQXA010000414.1:0-5188 GCA_049299195.1 Nocardioides sp. | reverse complement strand
CGCTGCCACAGGGGCAGGGCTGCCGCGGCCCCACAGCACCTTCAACCGGGGCAGCTTGGGCTGCCTGAACCTTCGCACGGGAACGTTTCGCCATGCGGCGAACACTAGCTGCCGAGCTCAGCGCCCCCAGCGCACCGTCATCGTTTCGGGCCGCCGGAAGGCGAAGCCCGCGGGAGCATCGGCATGGACCAGCTCAAGCGCGGGCAAGCGGGTGAGCAGTTCGCGGAGCGCGAGCGAGCTTTGCAGCCGGGCCAGATGGAGGCCGAGGCAGGCGTGCGGCCCATAGGAGAAGGACATCGCGCGCTGGGCATTGGGGCGACGGAGGTCGAAGCGCAAAGGGTCTCTAAAGACCTCGGGGTCGCGATTGGCGCCGAGGATGGAGATCCCGATGAACTCTTCGGCCGGAATAGCAACCCCGCCGATCGTCACGGCCTCGCGCGTCCACCGCTCGGCAAACGCGACGGGCGGGATAAGTCGGCGGGCCTCCTCCCCGGCCCCGTCGAGGAGCTCCGGGTCGGCCATCGCTGCCGCCAGCTGGTCGGGGTGTTGCAGCAGCAGGAGGAGAGTGTTGAGCACCGAGGCCTGCATGGTCTCGATGGCGCCAAACATCACCACGCGCAGCTGGGCGACGATCTCGTCGTCGCTCAACCCCCGCCCGTCGAGCGCCAGCGCGCGCGTGAGCGAGTCGGCCCCCGACATCGGATGGGCTCGCGCCGCCGCGAGCTCGGCGTGCAGCAAGGCATTGAGCTCGGCCCGAGCGGCCTGCGCCAGGCGCTGCGGCTCCGGGTTGCCGTCATACTCCATCGCGCCGGCGAAGGCGGAGTAGAAGCCGTCGATCTTGGCGACGTCGTCGAGGGCAAAGCCGAGTTCGAGACCGGCCATCCGCACGGCGTACGGCGTGGCGAAGGCTTCGCCCAGCTCGACCTCACCCCGCTCGACGAAGGCATCGATCAGCTCCGTGGCCAGCGCCAGCATGACCCCCTCGAAGCGGTCCGCGACCGTGCGCACCCGGAAGGGCCCCTCGAGGGGTTTGCGCATGCGTTGGTGGTGGTCGCCATCGACGGTCAGCATCATCTCGCCGAGCGAGGCGCGCACCATGTTCTGCTCGGCCTCGACCGTGGTCGCGGTGCGGGCGGACAGGGTCTCGCGCGCCGCTGCGTGCCCGGTGACGAGCCAGCCGCCGAGGGCTGGCATCCAGGTGACCGGCTCCTGACTGCGTAGCTCGTCGAGCAGGTGCTCGCGCCCGGCCGCCTCGAGGTCTTCAAGGGTCAGCGTCGCACCGAGCGGGAAGGCGGCGGCGCGCTCGGCCAACTCGGCGGTGGTGGGTTGCCGCTGGTCGAGGAGCTTGGTCACGGCGCGCTCACCAGGTGGGGATGTCCGAGGTGTCGCCTTCGGGACGCGCGCCAAAGATCCGGCGCTCGGACTCCTCGATCCGCACGTCGTTGATCGAGGCCTCGCGCCGCTTCATGTAGCCGTGCTCGTCGAACTGCCAGTTCTCATTGCCATAGCTGCGCCACCACTGACCCGAGGCGTCGTGCCACTCGTATTGAAAGCGCACCGCGATGCGATCGTCGTGCCAGGCCCACAGGCTCTTGCGCAGCGCATAGTCGAGCTCGGTCTCCCACTTGCGGGTCAGGAACTCGACGACCTGCTCGCGCCCCACGACGTGCTCGGAACGATTGCGCCACTCCGTGTCGACCGTGTATGCCGCGGCGACGCGCGCCGGCTCCCGGGTATTCCAGGCGTTCTCGGCGGCCAGCACCTTGGCGCGGGCGGCCTCCTCGGTGAAGGGAGGCAGTGGCGAGCGGGCTTCCATGACGACTCCTCTGGCCGGCCCTCGCGCTCGGGCGCGCAGGGAGCGGGATCCGGGCCGGTCAATCCAGCCCGTAGAGGAGCACCGTAGCGGCAGCCGTCGCTTAGCCGCCACGGGTCATCACGGCCTGTTGAAACCCGCCACTCATCCCAACTGAGCACCGCGACTCACGCGAGGGGCACGCACCTCGGGAGAGGCTGGGCTCATGAAGACGAGCACCCGGCGCGCTCTCGGCGCTCTCCTGTCGGTCCCTCTCCTGGCCACGACGCTGTCGTCGTGTGACTTCCAGATTCACGAGGGGATTTGTGCCTCCGGCGAGGAGCCCACGTGGTCGCTCGTCGAGACCCCGGGCGGATCCGGCTGCGTCAAGGATGGCGCGCCGGTCGATGAGGGCTTCGCGCGCTACCCCCGCGGCCGAGTGCCGCAATGGATCAACCCGCCGAGCAGCTACGAGCACATCGATGCCGAGGGCCATGACGCCTACAACATCGACCCCAACACCCAGGGCTATCCCTACTGGGACGAGGTGCTCGCCGAGCATCCCGAACTCACGTGCACGGCCGAGGACCCCATCCAGGAGACGTTGGTCTTCGAGGGTTCGGGCCAGCCGGCAGACGCGCCCCGCCTGGTGATCCGCCACAACTCCCTCGGCAACCGATGCGTGCGGGTCGAAAGCCCCGCGGGCCTCGCGAGCGCCACGGTGTCGCTGCGCAATGAGCCGAAGACCGACTGGACCCTCTCCGTCACCGCGCCCGGCGAGGCCGACGACTTCCTCCGCGTCGCGACGCTCACCTGCCTGACCATCTCCGGCACGGCGACCACTGTGTCGGGCACAGCGGCATCGGGCGCAGGGTCAGCTGACGCAGGGGTAGCTGGGGCGAGCTACACCCTGCCCAAGACGGTGTATGGCGCCTGCGATCCGGCATACGGAGACGGCTAAGGCACCCCGGCTGCTCAGGAGAGCCAGCTCAAGGGGCAGGCTCAGGAGGGCCAGTCGGCGAGCGTGTCCAGGAACTGCTGGCGCACCTTGGCCACCTGGGTGTTGAGGGTGCGGGTGGACCAGCGGGCGGTGTTGATCGGCGGCAGCACGGCAACCTGCACGGTGCCGGGCGAGATCAAGAACGAATGCGCGGGCATGATGTCGCCGGCGTTGCGGATGACGATGGGCACCACCGGGACCTTGGCCTGCAGCGCGAGGTGGAAGGCCCCCTTCTTGAAGGGAAGCAGCTTCGGGGTCGGTGAGCGGGTGCCTTCGGGAGCGATCACCAGCGACGTGCCGGCCTTGAGACTGTCGACTGCCGGGGCGAGCGCCTTCTTGGCCTCCTCGACGTTGCTGCGGTCGACGAAGGCGATGTCGGCCAGCCAGCCGATCGCCGCAAACGTCGGGTCGTGCTGCAACTCCTTCTTCGCGACCGCCGTGAAGTCCTTGCGCAGCAGCGAGGCCAAGATCGGCACGTCGAGTTGGCTCTGGTGGTTGAAGATGAAGATCGCCGGCCGCGCCGCCCACAGGTTCTCCGCACCGCTGACGTCGAGGGTGACGCCGGCCGCCGCGAGCGAGAGTTCGCCGCCCACGGTCGCGGCCACCTCCAACGCGGTCGAGCGCTTGCCGTTGAGCAGGCCGAGCCCGAGCCCGAGCCCGATGCCTGCGCCGATGCCGGCAAAGGCCGCGGCACTGCGCGCGACCGTCAGGGGCGTGAGCCGGTTGACCCGCGTCAGCCGGTGGACCGGCCAACCCCGCTCCTCCGCCGCCGCGGTCAGTCCACCATCGGCGTTGAGCGGCCGCGGGCGGCCGACGGTCTCGAGATAGGGGACGTCTTCGGCGCCGTTGCCGTAGGCGTAGGACTCCGCCAAGTCGACGCCGTTGGCTGCGGCGAACTCGGTCACCGCCTGCGCCTTGCCCGGTCCCCAGAGGATCGGACCCCGCACCTTGCCGGTCAGCAGTCCGTCAACATCTTCGACCTCGGTCACAAGGATGTGCGCGATATCGAGGTCCGCGGCGGCGTCGGCCGCCTGGAACCGCGTCGCGGACGATGCGAGTACGACGGTGTGCCCGGCCCGGTGGTGCGCGGCCACCAAGCGGCGAGCATCGGGATAGACCCGGGAGGCGATCTTGGTGCGAAACAGCTGCTGGGATAGCGCTTCCAGCTCGGCAACCTCGCGCCCCGCCAGCGCGGCCAGCGCGACATCGACGAGCCGCGAGACATCGTGACCCCGCTGGGTCATGTTGAAGACCTCGATCAGAGTGCCGCTGAGCTCGGCGAGCCCCACCTCACCGCTGGTCAGCCGCTCTTTGAAATAGAGCGTGGCCGAATAGCCGTCGATCAGCGTGCCGTCAAAGTCAAAGAAGGCGCCCACGGTCGGCCCCTGGGGCCCGGCCGCTACTTCGGCCAAGAGATCGTCGATATCAGCCACAGGTGGATCCTCTCAGCAGCCCCGTCATTTGGGGCCCATCACTCGGCAGCCATCACTGGGCAGGTGGGGCGGCGTCGGCAGAGGCCACCCACTGGCGCAGCGCGATGCGTCGGATCACGCTGACGGCCTCCACCGCACCGGCCAGTTCGGCGGCAAACTCGCTGCGGGCTTGGGCGACCTCCGCACCACCCGGCTCCATCAGCCCGCGGTTGGCCGCCAGCTTGAGCGCGCCGGCCATGAGGTCCTTGGTGATCGACTCACCGCTGTGCAGCTGATGCTGCAGCCAGCGCTGGCGAGCCACCCCCAGACACTCCGAGATGAAGGCGTCCTGGTCGATGGGCGCGGCCGGGTCGCGAGAAGCCAGCCGATCGGCGACCACGCGGTAGGCCTCCAGGAAGGGCCCGACGACCCGGTGAGCGATCAGCAGTTCGGAGCTCTTGACCGACTCGGCAAGCTCATCGGCGCCGATCTCGGCATCGCGCCAGTCCGGGCGGACGAGCTTGGCCTCGGTGTCGATCAGCTCGCCGAACTCGCGCTTGGTCGGGAAGAAGAACTCGTACTTGAGCAGGTCGCGCAGCGCCAGCGCCTGGTTCCAAACGGCTCGGGCGACGTCGCCCTCGGCGCCGGTGCGGCTGGCCCGCACGGCGGCAAGCTCGGTGATCGCGCGCGGGATGAAGTAGTGGGTCACCGTGTTGCGATAGAACGCCGCCTCGTGTTGCCGCTCGCGGGCGATCGCATAGACCGGCTCCAGCCCCCCGGCATACTCCTCGATCACGCCTTCGCGCACGAGCGTGCGCAACGCGGCGCGCAGGCCGGTCGGCCGGCCGAGGTCGACGTCGGAGGTGAGCGGCAGGCCGCGCTGGCGGACCGACTCGACGAGCGGCTCGATGACGTGGAGGACCTCGGTCAGGGTCAGCGCGCGGCCGTCGTTGTCGAGCAGGCCAAACGTCACGAGCGCCGACG
>JBAQXA010000413.1:0-9015 GCA_049299195.1 Nocardioides sp. | reverse complement strand
CCACTGCTCTCGGCGCCGGGGCGTGGTGGGTCGGCGTCGGCCGGTTCACCTCAGTGCCGGGGGTTCTCCAACTCACCGAGGCGGCCGCCACGAAGTCGCTCGATCAAGCGGGCCTCGGCGTGGAGGTCGGACGCGGTGCCTATTCGGAGACGGTGCCGGAGGGACGCGTGCTCGCCACCGACCCCAAGGCCGGCGACCGCATCCTCAACGGCGGCACCGTGACCTTGACCCTCTCCCTGGGCAAGGAGCGCTACGACGTGCCCAAGGTGCGGGGGTTGACCGAGGACGCCGCCCAAGACGCGATCGCGGCGGCGAAACTGGTGGCGGGGACGAGCCGCGAGGCCTATGACGAGAAGGTCCCCGAAGGCAAGGTCGTCGGCAGCGATCCCCCTGCGGGGATCAGGGTAAAGCCCGGAACCGCGGTGATCCTCACCGTCAGCCGAGGACCGAAACCGATCGACATCCGCGATTGGACCGGGCGCTCCGCCGACCGCGCCATCGCCGTTCTCGAACAGCTTGGGCTGGTGGTCGACGCCAGCGAGGACTGGTCGACCGAGGTGCCCATCGGCCGGGTGATCAGCCAGAGTCCGAGTTCGGGACAGTTGTTCCGAGGCGATCAGGTCACGCTGGTCGTTTCCAAGGGACCGGAACTGGTGACCATCCCCAGCGGTTTGCGCGCGACCGGGGTGCGCTACGCCACGCGCGCTTTGGAAGCACTCGGACTGGTGGTCAAGACTCGAGAGTCCGACGCCTATCTGGGACTGGGATTTGTCTCCTCCGTGGATCCCGGGGAGGGCGAACAAGTGCCGATCGGCAGCACGGTGTATCTGTATCTTGTCTGATTCCAGGCGACAAGGATTGTGGTGACTCGCGCGGTGACTGGCGCAGATCCAGGGCAGCTCGGCGAGCCAATCGCCGCTGCTTTGCGCAACCCCATCGGCACCCACATCACCCTCGGCAAGGGGCTCGCCGCATCGGCGCTGGGGGCGGTCGAGGCCGGGTTTGAGACGCTGCAGATCTTCGCGGGCAACCCGCGCGGTTGGGCCCACTCGGCGGGCGACCCCGAGCAGGATGCTCGCTTCCGAGCGGTGTGCGCCGAGCGTGGGGTCCGCGTCTTCATCCACGCTCCCTACCTGGTCAATCTGGGCTCCCCCACCGTGGAGACTTACGAGCGTTCGATCGCCAGCGTCGCCCACAATCTCAAACGCGCCGCGCAGATCGGCGCCGAAGGTGTCGTCGTCCACACCGGCTCGTTCGTCGCGCACCAAGGCGATCCCGAGGTTGCCCACGCCGAGGCCCTCGCCCGGGTTCGGTCCGGGTTGTTGCCCCTGCTGGAGCTTCTCGAAGCGCCCGATGCGCCCTGGCTGCTGCTGGAGCCCACCGCCGGCCAAGGACGCTCGTTGTGCGCCGGAGTCGACGACCTGGCTGCTTATCTCCAGGCCCTCGACTACCACCCGAAGGCGGGAATCTGTCTCGACACCTGCCACGTGTTCGCCGCCGGAGCGCCGCTGGACGAGCCAGGGGGTACGACGGCAACCGTCGACCAGGTCGTGGCGATCGGCGGGGATGGGAGACTACGCCTCGTGCACGCCAACGACTCCAAAGACGTGCGCGGCAAACTCCTCGACCGCCATGAGCAGATCGGCGTGGGCCACATCGGCGTCGGCGCCTTCGCCGAACTCCTGGCCCATCCGGCGACGGCCGGGGTGCCCTTCCTCTTGGAGACACCGGGCTCACGCGAGCCGGGCAATGCCGACCTCGCGGTGTTGAAGGCGATCCGCACCCTGGTCGCGACGGGCGTCGCGCGGTGAGCACGCGGCGTACGGCACTCATGGCCACGCTGGTGCTGCTGGCGGTCACGGCCGCCTGGGGCTCCACGTTCTTCTTGATCAAGGACATCCTCGATCGGATCCCGGTCTTGGACTTCCTCGCGGTGCGCTTCGCGCTCGCGACGCTGGCGATGGGCCTGGTCGCACCGCGGTCGGTGCTCGGCCTGCCACGAGATGCTCGCCGCCACGCGCTGGCGCTCGGGGCGCTCTACGGTCTGGGCCAGATCCTGCAGACCGCCGGGCTGGCGCACACCTCGGCCAGCGTCTCCGGCTTCATCACCGGGATGTACGTCGTGGCGACGCCGTTGTTTGCCTCCTGGCTGCTCCGCACCCGCATCCCGATGCTGACCTGGGCCGCGGTCGGGCTGGCCACGGTGGGCCTCGGTGTCTTGACGTTGCGCGGTTTCGCCCTCGGTCAAGGCGAACTCCTGACGCTCGTGGCGGCGATGCTCTATGCGCTGCACATCGTCGGGCTCGGCGCGTGGTCGCAACCGGACCGAGCCTTGGGGATGTCGATCGTCCAGATCGGCGTCATCGCGGTGCTCTGCTTTGTGGCGACGGTGCCGGACGGCATCGTGCTGCCCGAGACCGGGGCCGACTGGTTCGCGATGGGCTACATGGCGATCGTTGCCGGTGCGCTCGGACTCCTCGGGCAGACGTGGGCCCAAGCACATCTGGCGCCCACCCGGACGGCCATCATCATGAGCACCGAGCCTGTGTTTGCGTCCCTCTTTGCGGTGTGGCTCGGGGGTGAGTCACTGACCGTGCGGATGCTGCTCGGCGGCGCGCTCGTGCTCACGGCCATGTTGCTCGTCGAGATCGGGCCCAGACGCAAGGTCGAAGGTGAGGTCACGCACCTCGCGGGCTGAGCGCCGCGAGCAGTCGTCCAGTCGCGGCCGTCCAGCCGTCCAGCCGTCAGGCCTTGCGCAGCATCTCCGCGACGAGGAAGGCCAGCTCCAGCGACTGAACCCGGTTGAGCCGCGGGTCGCACACCGACTCATAGCGATCGGCCAGATCGAGTTCGGCAAGCTCCTGCCCACCGCCGACGCACTCGGTGACGTCGTCCCCGGTCAGCTCCATGTGGACCCCGCCCGGCCAGGTGCCGAGGGATCGGTGCACGTCGAAGAAGCCCTGCACCTCATCGATCACGTCGTCGAAGGCGCGGGTCTTGTAGCCGGTGCTGGTCTCGTAGGTGTTGCCGTGCATCGGGTCGCAGACCCAGGCCACGTCGACGCCCGCGGCGGTGACCTTCTCCACGAGCTCCGGGAGCCCATCGCGGATCCGACTCGCGCCGAAGCGCGTGATGAAAGTCAGGCGACCCGGTTCGTTGTCGGGGTTGAGCCGCGCGGCCAGGCCGATCGCCTCATCGGCGCTCGCGCTCGGGCCGAGCTTGACGCCGATCGGGTTGCGGATGTGGCTGAGCATCTCGACATGGGCCCCGTCGAGCTGACGGGTCCGCTCCCCGATCCACACAAAGTGACTCGAGACGTCGTAGGGGTCGCCGGTGCGGTGATCGATGCGCGTCAACGCGTGTTCGTATTCGAGGATCAGCGCCTCGTGGCTGGAGTGGAAGTCCACCCGGTGGAACTCCTCGGGATCCGCGCCGATCGCCGACATGAAGGTCAGCGCCCGGTCGATCTCCTTGGCCAGCAGCTCATAGCGCTGGCCCACGGGAGAGTTCGCGACGAAGTCGGTGTTCCAGGCGTGGACCTGGCGGAGATCGGCATACCCACCCGTGACGAAGGCGCGGACCAGATTGAGCGTGGACGCCGAGGAGTGGTAGGTCTCCACCAGTCGTTGCGGGTCCGGACGGCGGGACTCGGGGGTGAAGGCGTAGCCGTTGACCGCGTCCCCACGGTAGGCCGGGAGCGACACGCCATCGCGGGTCTCGGTGTCGGAGGAGCGGGGCTTGGCGTACTGGCCGGCCAGACGACCGAGCTTGACGACCGGGACCGACGCGGCATACGTCAGCACGACCGCCATCTGCAGCAGCACCCGCAACTTGTTCCGCACATTGTCGGCCGTGGCCCCGGCAAACGTCTCGCCGCAATCGCCACCCTGCAACAAGAAGGCCTTGCCGTGCGCCACGTCAGCCAGCTTGGCCTTGAGCTCGTCGCACTCGCCGGCAAAGACCAGAGGAGGCAGCGTCCGTAGGCGATCGACCGCCGCTTGCAGCGCAGCGTCGTCGGGGTAGGTCGGTTGCTGCGCTGCGCCAAGGGCGTGCAGCGCGCTCAAATCGGGCAGGCGGGACACCCGTTCAGCGTACTTCCGCACGTCCCAGCGCCACGATTCGTGTCCGCCAGGCGTACGCCGCGCAGTCACCGACGGCAGCCCCGTTCCGGCTCGCCGGACTAGTCCAGTCGGCCGACCCAGCGCATCGCCGTTCGGTGGAAGTTTCAAAGTCGTCTGGCCAAACACTGTGGACAAACGCGACGCGCCTACGGAATACCCCTACGGTGTAGGAGTCGGTGTAACGCAATCGTTATCCACGCTCAGTGTTGGCCGACCGGATCTGACTAGAAACTGCCCAGGTCAGACACCGTGCCTTACCCAGCTCACTGAAGGACCACCGCGACTAAGAGGACTACCGGGGGGTATGACTCGTATGAATTCGATCAATCGCCGCCTCGCGCACGCCGTTGGAGCGGCGCTGCTCGTGGCACTATCCGTGCAACCGGGGGCGCTGGCCGATGACCAGCAAGCACCGGCCGACCGCGGTGCTGCCCAGCCCGCGCCCGCAGCCGCCGAGACGCCCGCAGACCAAGCGGCAGACCAGGCGCCAGCTGATGCGGCCCCGGCTGACCCTGGCCCCGCCGACCCTGCTCCTGCTGACCCTGCTCCCGCGGAGGTGGCACCGGCTGAGGGTGCCCCCGCCGATGAGGCCCCGGTTGACGAGGCCCCTGCCGCGGAAGCACCTGCCGCTGTAGCTCCGGCTGATGAGGCTGCCCAACCTGAGGCGGGCGTCGGCGACGCCGATGAAGCCAACGAGGCGGCTGCTCCGGCTGAGGCCAACGTCGAACAACGCCAGGCCGCCGCAGCCGACTGCGTCGCCAGTGACCGGGGTGACGCGATCACCTCGATCACGGTCTCACCCACGATCGTGGCCCCCAATGACATCGTCAACGTGAACTTCACCGGCCTGTTGGCTGACGGTGGCTGCACCGGCGACTTCATCTTGATCCCCCTCCCCCCCGAGTTGCGTGGCCTCAGTGGCACCTTCCCGGTCACGACGCCCGACGGTTCGCCCATCGCCACGATGGTCGTGAGCGGCGGTCAGATCAGGATCACGTTCAACTCCTACGTCGAGGCCAACACCAACATTCGCTTCTCCGGCTTCGTTCTGGCTCAGGTGCGCTCGACGGTGACCCCCGACACGACCTACGACCTCGAGTGGCCCGTGGGTGGCGGCTTCGTTACGCCGGTGACGACCGAGCCGTGCGACAACTGCGGCGGCGGCCAGGCGGACTCGCGCAAGTTCGCCATCTACGAGGAGGGCCCACCGCCCTACATTCGCTGGGCGATCGCCTCCGGCCGCACCCAGACTGCCAACGAGACAGTGGTGATCACCGATTCCGTCTCCACCGGTCAGGCCATCGACTGCGCCACCATCAACGTGCGCGTCGGCACGACCCTGGACAACTGGGGCCACGTCATCTTCGGCGGAGCGTTCGCTCACACCGTCAACTCCTGCACGACCACCTCCGTCTCGGTCACGATCACCGCGACCGCCATCGGGCAGTACTTCCAACTGGAGGGTCGCTCCACCGTGACCGCCGTCCAGCGGGAGTACGTCGATAACGGCACCGTCCGGCAGGCAGGCCAGACCGATCTGGTGCGAGCCACCGCTCGCCTCAGCGATGGCGGCGGGCAGGTCGACGGTGTCTTGCGCCGGCCCCGGATCGACATCGAGAAGTGGTCGACCAACCAGGGCATCGGCGCAGGCGATCACGACGACGATCCCAAACACCTGCAGGCCGGTGAGTCCGAGCAGTTGACCTTCACGATCACCAACACCGGCAACGAGCGGCTGCGCAACATCGTCGTTCGGGACCGCACCACGGCCGGCACCGGCACCGTGCGCAATCTGTCCTGCGACTTCAGCCCGCTCGGTGGCCCCTCATCGGGCACGTCGTGGAGCGGCCCCTTCGAGATCCGCGACTCCTTCACCTGCACCGGCACTCTGCCGAAGCTGGGCCCGGGAGCCAACCACACCAACCTCGCGACGGTGAGCGCCACCGGCTCTGCCACCGGCATCAACGTCGACGACAAGGACCCCTGGATGGCCGTGACCCCCGGGGGCGGCCGTCCCAACGGTCCGGAGATCGACATCGAGAAGTGGTCCACCAACCAGGGCCCCAAGGCTGGCGACCACGACCATGACCCGGCTCAACTTGCCGCTGACCGGCGCCACCGGATCACCCTGACCGTCACCAATGTCGGCAAGGAGGCGCTGGAGAACATCAAGATCTCCGACCGCACCATTGCCGGGGTCGGCGAAGTGACCGGATTGACGTGTGACTTCTCCCGGCTGGGCGGACCTAAGTCCGGCACCACGTGGGCCGGTCCGTTCAAGGTGGGGGAGCGGTGCTTCTGCACCGGCACTCTGTCGGGGCTTCCGGAGGGAGAGGACCACACCGACCGAGCCAGCGCCACTGGCACCGGCGTCAACTCGGGCACCCCGGTCCGGGACACCGATGACTGGATGGGCCAGACCGCGGTCGCCCACTCCCAGGCTGGCCCCGGGCTGCCTGCAACGGGTGCCCCGGCGGGCCTGATCCAACTGTCTCTGGCCGGGCTGGCGCTGATCGCAGGGGGCGCCTTCCTGATTCGCCAGCGCCGCCGAAGCTGACCTAGCCGGAGCTGGCCCAACGGTCAGCCACCGGTAGGCGCCCGAGAGCGCTTCTGGGGTGGGTTGGGGGCACCTGGTGGCACCAACCCACCCCGCAGCAAGCGTGAGGGCCGCCCGCGCTCAGCCGAAGAAGACCGCTGCTTCGGCGTACTCCGCCTGAGTCACCAGTTTGAGTTCGCCCGTGCCCTCGATCAGCGGCACGCGCACGATGTCCTTGCCGCGAAGCGCCACCATCTTGCCGAAGTCGCCTTCGTGGACGGCGGCAATCGCGGCCAGGCCGAAGCGGGTGGCCAGCCACCGGTCGAAGGCCGTCGGGGTGCCGCCACGCTGCACGTGACCGAGGACCACCGCGCGGGCTTCCTTGCCGGTGCGGCCTTCGATCTCACTCGCCAGTCGGTCTCCAATGCCGCCCAAGCGCACATGACCGAAGGCGTCCTTCTCACCCGATGCGAGCGTCATCTCACCGCCGGCGCGCGGAACGGCGCCCTCGGAGACCACGATGATCGGGGAGTACATCGACTCGAAGCGGCTCTCCACGAGCGTGCAGACCTCTTCGATATCGAAGGGCTGCTCGGGGATCAGCACGATGTTGGCGCCGCCCGCGATGCCAGAGTGCAGCGCGATCCAGCCGGCGTGACGCCCCATGACCTCGACGACGAGGACGCGGTGGTGCGACTCCGCGGTGGTGTGCAGCCGGTCGATCGCCTCCGTCGCGATGTTGACGGCGGTGTCGAAACCGAAGGTGAAGTCGGTGCCTGAGAGGTCGTTATCGATCGTCTTGGGCACACCGACCACGGACACTCCGAGATCGGCCAGCTTGGTCGCGACGCCCAGCGTGTCTTCGCCGCCGATTGCGACCAGCGCATCCACACCATGAGCGGCGAGGTTGTCCTTGATCCGCTCAACTCCCCCCTCGATCTTGAAGGGGTTGGTGCGCGAAGAGCCAAGAATCGTGCCGCCACGCGGGAGGATCCCGCGACACTGATCGACCCCGAGGGGCATGGTGACCCCCTCAAGCGGTCCCCGCCACCCATCTCGATAGCCGAGGAACTCGAAGCCGTATTCGTTGGTGCCGCGACGAACCACAGCCCGGATAACCGCATTGAGGCCGGGGCAGTCGCCCCCACCGGTCAGCACGCCCACACGCATGGTGAACCCTTTCAACCGAAGAAATTGGATCGTTCACATTCTGACTAGGGGCCGCGCCGGGCACAAGCCCGCACCGCCGATGGGCACAGGGACTTTGCTCCGGATCAACGTCGCGTTCACGTGGGCGGCGGTCTCATCGCCACCCTGGCGCTGCCGCACTAGGGTGCTGCCCATGACGTTCTCCATCGTGGCGCGGTCCGCTGACGGGCAGAGTTGGGGCGTGGCTGTCGCCTCCAAGTTCTTGGCGGTTGGTTCAGCGGTGCCGGCTGCCGTTGCCGAGCTCGGCGCTATCGCCACCCAGGCCGATGCCAATGTCGCCTACAAGGGCCAAGCGCTCGCCCTGCTTGATGAGGGCGCGACCGCGCAGGTCGCGCTCGACCGGGTGCTGGACGACGACCCGGGCCGAGAGTCACGGCAGGTCGGCATCGTCGATGCCGAAGGAAACGCCGCGACCCACACCGGCTCGGAATGTTTCGACTGGGCGGGCGGTCGCACCGCGCCCAATGTCGCCGCCCAGGGCAACATCCTGACCGGTCCCGAAGTGGTCGACGCGATGATGAGCGCGTTTGCGGACTCGGACCCAGAGCTCCCCTTGGCCCGCCGCTTGTTGATCGCGCTGATGGCCGGCGATCAGGCCGGGGGCGACAAGCGCGGTCGCCAATCCGCCGCCTTGCTCGTGGTCCAAGACGGTGCCGGCTACGGCGGTCAGGACGATGTCGCGACCGATCTGCGGGTCGATGACCATGTCGATCCCCTCGGCGAGTTGGCCCGGCTGCTGGAGCTGAGCGAGCTCTATCTGACCGCGTCCACCGACGCGGAGAAGGTCCCGATCAGCGCCACGTTGGCTGGCGAGATCGACACCCTCGTACGACGCGCCGGCCATGCCGACCTCAACGAATGGGTGGGCACCAACAACTACGAGATGCGCGTGGCTGCAGACGGCAGCTGGATCGACGAGCGGGTCCTCCAGATCCTGCGTCAGGAATCCTGACTCGCCCCAGCCCGCTCGGCGGCGGCCGCAGCGCGCTCCACCTGCTCGGCGGCCGCCTTGTCCACGAGGCGCTGTCCGTCAGCCACCGCCTCTTCGGCTGTGGACAGCTCCTCGCGCGCTGTGGCCAGCACGGCCAGCCGCTGCTCGCGCTCATCGGGCGCGATCAGCCTGAGGCCCGGCGTACCAGTGCTCCCGGC
>JBAQXA010000412.1:0-2383 GCA_049299195.1 Nocardioides sp. | reverse complement strand
GGCTGCTTCGGCGTGGTTGAGGCTGCCGTCGGGGGTGCGGAAGCGGTGCACTTCGCTGAGGGTGACGGCGCCGATCTGGTGGGCGATGTCGCGCAGGACGCCGCCGGCAGCGACCGAGGCGAGCTGTCGGTCGTCGCCAACGAGCCGCACCTGGGCGCCGCGGGAGGTGATGTAGTCGATCGCGGCCGCCAGATCGGTGGTCGCGGCCATGCCTGCCTCGTCGATCAGGACGAGGGTCTTGGAGTTGATCTGCTCCATCCACGCGGGTGGGTTGCCGTTCTTGGCGTGCCACACGAGCTTGGCCAGGGTGTCCGCGCGGACCTTCGTTCGACCCGGTCGCCACGGACCGTTGAGTAGGGCCTTGGCCTTCGCCGCAGTGCTGGCGTCGCTGGCCTCTGGGTTGATCGAGGCGCCGAGTTCTTGGGCTGCGACCGCGGACGGGGCGAGGCCGATGACGGTGCCGCCGGAGTCCTGCCAGGCGCGGGTGAGGACCTGCATGGCGGTGGTCTTGCCGGTTCCGGCGGGCGCGAGCGCCAGCTGGACCTGTCGTCCGCTGGTGGCCATCTCGCGAATCAGGGACTGCTGGGCGGCGTTGAGGTGGAGCTCGTTGGCGGCGGCTTCGGCGATCGCGATGCCGACGCGGACCTCGCTGATGGTGCGGCCGCCCGTGCGGCGGGCGGACTCGACGATACGCCGCTCGGCGTCGATGACCGTCTGGGAGGTGTAAAGGCGGGCCCCGGCGAGGCTGTAGACGCTGACAATCTCCTCTCCGTTGGGCGCAACCTCGGTGCGCTGCAACGGCTCGGGGATCGTCACGTCCTGCTCGGCAGCGGTGGCCGCGTGGGTGAGCGGGTCGGGGTCGTTGAAGGCGATGGAGTGCTCCCCGATCGCGGTGACCACGACGCGGTCGGTAGCGGCGCCGACGTCGGGCAGGCGGACGCCGTGGACGCGGGCCTGGCGCTGGGCCTCGGCACGCAGGTGCCAGACCTGCCAGGTCGCGCGGTCTTCGGCGACCCGCGCGACGACCTTCGCAGCGGTCTCGGCGACCCACTCGTCGGTGACGTCTTGGGCGTCAGTGCGGTGTCCGAGACACTCCTCGACCATGTCCCGGACGGCCTGGTCGCTGCCGATGATGTCGGCAGCCTCGGCCAGCCAGGCGGCCCGCTGGTCGGCTTCCGCGCGTGGTGCGTGCTTGGCCTGGCGGGTCTGGTCCCACGCCTTCTCCGCAAGGGTGACGGCCTCACCCTCGGTCGGCGGGCGCCCGTGCTCGGACTGGAACGCCGCGGCGAGTTCACGGCGTCGGGCCTCGATGGCGCTGTGCCGTTTGGACCAGGCCTTGGCCAGGCGCTCGTCGACGCCGACGATTTCGCGCACGGGACGCTTGTCAACGCCCTTGGCCAGGCCGCTGCGACGGTTCTCGAATCGAACACCCAGCCGGGCGATCAGCTCGGACTCGATGAGCGTGTTGTACGTCTCCGCGAGGGTGACGTTGGCCTTGAACAGGACCCGTCCGTCGACGGCGAGCCAGCGTCCGGTTGCGTCCTGGACCTTGTTGCTGACCGCGACGTGGGTGTGCAGGTGCGGGTCGGAGGAGCGTGCGTCGCGGTGTGTGAACATGCCCGCGATCAGTCCCTTGGCCTTGACCTGCTGAAGGCCGCCGCGGCCGCGGCGCGTGAACAGCACCTCCTTCTCCAGCCACGACAACGTGGCCGCGACGGCCGCGTGGTGGGCGGCCTCGATCTCCTTGGCAACGTCCCGGTCGGCCAGTGCCCACAGGGTCGAGACGGACTTCACTGGAGCGAAGGTGAGGTCGTAGCCGGCCACGGCGGTGGTCTGTTGGCGGGTGGCCTTGGCCATGAACGAGCCACGCTCGCGGTCGTCGATCGGTTCCCGGCCGTGCTCGCGGACGAAGTATTCGTTGCCCAGTTCGGTGCGGATCCGGGCGCGTTCCACGGCGGGGACCTGGGTCTTCCAGTGCTCACCGTTGGCCAGGTTGTAGGCGATGTAGCGCCGTGCGGTCTCCTGGATGAACTCGGGCTGGTTGCCCAGGTAGCGGGCGAATACGCGCCCGAGTTGGGAGGCCTTCTTGGCCTCAACGAGGCTCTTCCCGGCGGCTTCGGCGGCGTCCTCCAGCCGTTCCGCGTCCGGGTGGCGGCCCTCGCCGAACAGGTTCTGCATGTGCTTCTCGGTGACCTGTGAGGCCACTTCGAGGTCGAGCGCGGCCAGTCCCGCGCCGAACCAGCGGCCCGGTGACTCACCCTTCTCGGCGTAGTAGTCAGCCAGGCCCGCGTGGCCTCGGTCGGTGGCGTCGTGCACGGCGACCTGACGGGTCAGGTACGTGTACCCGTCGCCCGCGGTCAGCTTGTGCACACCCATCACGCCA
>JBAQXA010000411.1:0-9787 GCA_049299195.1 Nocardioides sp. | reverse complement strand
GGGAGCTCACTCTCGGCCTCGTCCGCGATCACCCCCTACTCGGCGTCGGACCCAGCGGCTACCTCGACGCCTTCGGCCGCTACGAGACGCCCGAGTGGGTCGCGTTCGCCGGAGCCACTCGCCCGGTCGACTCCCCGCACTCCTGGGTGCTGCAAGCCTTGAGCGCCGGGGGGTTCCCGCTACTGATTGCCGCGCTGGGAGTCACCTGGATCGTGTTGTCCCGCGGCTGGCAGACCACGCGAGAGCGGCCCGAACTCATGGGCGTCTTCGCGGCGGTGGTCGGCTACGGGCTGGCGCTGACGGTCAACTTCACCGCCGCTGGCTCGACCCTGCTGGCCGCCCTGCTGACCGGCGTACTGCTGGCCGAACCTCGAGCGATGGCCCAACCTCGATCGGCGGCCCAACCTCGATCGGCGGAGGGGGGTGCCACACCGCGCTGGCGCGACCATGCCACCCTCGCTGCCGCCATCGCCGGATGCCTCGCCTTCACCACCGCGTGCCTCGGCGATCTGAGCACCCAGTCGGGGGTCGAAGCCGCGCGGTCCGGAGACTTGACCAACGCCCTCGATGGCCTGGCCGATGCCCACCGGTGGCGACCTTGGGACAGCGACACCTCGATGATCTCCGCCCAGGTGTTGGCCGGCATGGTCTCGGCCGGCGAGCAGCAGGCCATCGGTCCAGCCACCACCGCCGCGCGGAGGAGCCTCGATGGCACACCGGACACCTATGCCAGCCGGGTGGCGCTTGCGGTTGCGCTCCTGGGACGCGAGCAGCCCCGCGAGGCACGTCGGGTGCTCGACGGGGCGGTCCAGGACTTCCCCGAACGGCCCCAGGCCTACATCCAGCGCGCCATCGCACGGTTTGGACTCCGCGATGTCGACGGAGCGCGGGCCGATCTCAAGCGTGCCCTGCGGATAAATCCACGAGACCCGATCCCACGCAAGTTGTTGCGTGAGATCGGGTCTCGATTGGGTGACTAGTTGCCGCCGGTGAGCTTCTCGCGCAGCGCCTGAAGCGCCTCGTCGGTGGCCAGGGCGCCCGACGCGTCGTCGGTGGCCGGAGCCTCGGAGGAGTACGACGTGGCCTCGCCGGCCTCGGCGTCGGCCTTGGCCGCCTCTTCCTGCTGCTTGACGTGCGCCTCCCAGCGAGCGTGCGCCTTGGCGTACTGCTCTTCCCAGGCCGCGCGCTGAGCGTCGTAGCCCTCGAGCCACTCGCCGCTGTCGGAGTCGAAGCCCTCGGGGTAGATGTAGTTGCCGGCCTCGTCGTAGGTCGCAGCCATGCCGTAGAGGGTCGGGTCGAACTCCTCGACGTGCGTGGCGGTCGCGGTCTCGTTGGCCTGCTTGAGCGACAGCGAGATGCGGCGACGCTCCAGGTCGATGTCGATGATCTTGACCATCACATCGTCGTTGACCTGCACAACCTGCTCGGGGATCTCGACGTGCCGCTCGGCAAGCTCGGAGATGTGGACCAGGCCCTCGATGCCCTCCTCGACCCGCACGAACGAACCGAACGGGACCAGCTTGGTGACCTTGCCGGGCACGATCTGACCGATCTGGTGGGTGCGCGCGAAGTGCTGCCAGGGATCTTCCTGGGTGGCCTTCAACGACAGCGAGACGCGCTCGCGATCCATCTCGACGAGGAGCACCTCGACGGTGACCTCGTCACCCACGGCGACGACTTCGCTCGGGTGGTCGATGTGCTTCCAGCTCAGCTCGGAGACGTGCACCAGGCCGTCCACGCCGCCGAGATCGACGAACGCGCCGAAGTTGACGATCGAGGAGACAACACCCTTGCGGATCTGGCCCTTCTGCAGCTGGGTGAGGAAGCCGTGGCGAACCTCAGACTGGGTCTGCTCGAGCCAGGCGCGGCGCGAGAGCACCACGTTGTTGCGGTTCTTGTCGAGCTCGATGATCTTCGCCTCGAGCTTCTGGCCGACATACGGCTGCAGATCGCGCACGCGGCGCATCTCCACCAGCGACGCGGGCAAGAAGCCGCGCAGGCCGATGTCGATGATCAGGCCGCCCTTGACGACCTCGATGACGGTGCCTTCGACGACCCCGTCGGCCTCCTTGACCTCCTCGATCGTGCCCCAGGCGCGCTCGTACTGGGCGCGCTTCTTGGACAGGATCAGGCGACCCTCCTTGTCCTCCTTCTGGAGCACCAGCGCCTCGACCCGATCGCCGACCTGGACGACCTCAGAGGGGTCGATGTCGTGCTTGATGGAGAGTTCGCGGGAGGGGATGACGCCTTCGGTCTTGTAGCCGATGTCGAGCAGGACCTCGTCCCGATCGACCTTAACGATGGTGCCATCGACAATGTCACCGTCGTTGAAGTATTTGATGGTCGCGTCGATTGCCGCGAGGAAGTCCTCCTCCGAGCCGATGTCGTTGACCGCAACCTGCGGCGCGTCGTAGTCGGGGAGGGCGATGCTGCTCGTCATAGGGGAATGGGTCCTTGAGGGTGGATGTCTTATCGTGCGGGCACGCCAGAAGCCGGTTTCACTACCGTGTTGGTGATAGCGAGCTCGAATCCGCTCTGTCTGAGACCCCAGCAGACTTCAAACGCAATGGTCAGGATAGGCGTGTTTGACGCGTGGGGTCCAACTGGCGACGCACCGCACGCATCAGCGTGACCCGCGCCCGGGCCGCGATGTCGTTGGCGGGCTCATCGGCAGACCGAGCCGCCAAGTCGACCAACGCGAACAGGTCTGCCGCCTCTCCACGCGCTCGCCACTGACTTCGTGTGCCCCCGAACGCCGCCGTGAAGGCATCCAGTACGGCGTCGGTGAACGCCGCGTCGGCCGGTCCGGTGAACCGCAAGAGGTTGCCCAGGTCAGTGGCCGGATGGCCCGCGTGGGCGTATTCCCAGTCCACGACTCCCGTCACCGCGAGCGTCTCGGGGTCGATCAGCAGGTTCTTCAGGTTGAAGTCGCCGTGCACCAGGCACGTGCGGGCGGTCTGATCGAGCACGTCTTGGGCCGCAGCGGCCAGCGAGCTTAGCGCCCCTACTTCATCGTCCGCGAGATCACCGAGCCTCGGCATGTGGGCCTCCACCCACTCGGGTAGCCCCAAGCCCTCCGGACCGAAGGAGCCGATGCGCAACTGCGCGTCCATAAAGGGGTCGCCCATGAAGGGGACCGAGCCGAGCATCGCCATCCCAGCCAACCGCACCAGGACCCCGCCGAGGGCCTGGCCAAGTGCTCGGCGACCCCCGTCGTCGAGCCGCGGGTAGACCAAGTCGCCGCGCTCTCCTGAGACGAACTCGGTGACGAGCAGCGCGGGGACTCCCGCGACCGGATCGACGCGCCGTACCTCGAGGACGGCCGGGACCGGCACCAGGCCTGCGACAAGTCGGTGCACGGCAGCCGCCACTTCGGCCGAGTCTGCCGCGGTTGCCTCCCCCGCTGCGTTGGCGAGCCGACTCCTCAGGGCCCGGCCAAAGACCCGCACCACGACGCGATCCGCGCCCACCCGGCCGAGAAAGGTCTCTCCCGAATAGCCCCCGGCGAGCGGAGTTAGCTCGGTGAGGTGATCCACCCGGCCATCCAAGCACCCGGGTAGGGTCACCCCCGTGGACCACCTCCCGCAGCGGGTACGCGTCGTACGCCGTCCGGTCTCCGAGGCGGAATCCCGCAGCGCGAACGGCCCGGACTGGGATCGCTACGCCGATGAGTACCAAGCCACCCACGGTGAGTTCCTCGGCGACGTGGGTTTCGTCTGGGGCCCGGAAGGCCTCACCGAGGCAGTCGCGGGAGCGCTCGGTCCGGTGGCGGACCGCGATGTCTTGGAGCTGGGCTCAGGTGGGGGCCAGTGCTCCCGTTGGATCCGCTCCCAAGGTGGCGCCGGCTTCGGACTCGACCTCTCCCACCGCCAACTGCAGCATTCGCGGCGCATCGATGAGCAGACCGGCATCGCGGTTCCGTCCGTGCGCGCGACAGCGACCCAACTCCCCTTTGCCGATGCTTGTTTCGACATCGTCTTCTGCGCCTTCGGCGCCATGCAGTTCATCGCCGATCTCGACGATGCGCTGCGCGAGGTCGGCCGGGTGCTGCGGCCCGGGGGCCGGTTCGCGTTCTCCATCACTCACCCGACCCGGTGGATGTTTCCCGATGATCCGGGACCGGATGGCCTCGTCGCGAGCCAGTCCTATTGGGACCGCAGGCCCTATGTGGAGCTCAACGCGGACACCGACGAGGTCGCCTACGTCGAGCACCATCGCACGCTGGGTGACTGGGTGCGCGCCTTGGCCGACCACGGCTTCGCGCTCATCGACCTGATCGAGCCGGAGTGGCCCGAGGGTCTCGAACGGACCTGGGGCGGCTGGTCGGCACTACGCGGGCGCTACTCCCCCGGAACTGCGCTGTTTGTCGCTGTCCGGGGTTAGCCCTAGCGGCTCAGGCCGCCGACTCTGCGGCGGGCTCAGCCTCGGGACGCCGCGCCAGGAAGGCGCCGCCGATCAGGGCGAGCAGACCAAGCAGGCCGAAGCCGATCGGCAGGGTGGTGCGCGCGAGCTTGAGCCCGGAGGCGAGCGGCGCGTACTTGTCGACGTTTTCCTTCACCGTGACGTCGTCATAGCCGATCGAGACCTTGGTGGTCGTCAACTTGGGCTCATCGTTGTAGTTGATGGTGTTGTCCTGCGCCTCGTTGCGCTTGATGATGACGCCGGTCTCCGGCTCCACCCACAGCGTGCGGGTGTTGGAGTAGAAGCGGGGGGCCTCCACGTTGCCCTCGCCGGCTTCGCCGAGCAGGCTCAGCGGCAGCTCGATGGTGGCGTATTGGGTCGGCTCGATGACGTGCTCGAACTTGTAGACCGTGAGGCCCTCGATCTCTTCGGTGCCGAGGTACTTGATCGGGAAGGTCTTGCGCAGGTTGCCGTCCCAGAAGTCGTAGGTCTGCTTCTGGGTGTTGAAGGGGAACTTCACGAGCAGACCCTCATAGGTGATCTCCTCGGGCTGGCCCTCTTCAGTCTCCTCGTAGGTGCCGCAGCAGTCGATCGCCTCACCGGTGGTGGCGTTGAACGCAACCTTGTCGGTCGAGCGGGACCGCACCACACCGTCGGAGGACTTAGTGGAGCTCTTGGAGTACCAGACCACGGCGTTGCCGCCCTGCTCGTCGGCGGCCTTGACGTCGCCGATGGTCCGCACCTTGCGGGTCAGATCAGTCTGGACCTCTTTGAGGGTGCTGGTGTCGAAGATCGTGGCGCCGGGACCGACGAGCGTGGTCACGCTGTCCTGGTTCTTGGGGGCCACCGCAAGTTTGGGGTATGCGTAGAACTTGACCAACATCGCGGTCACCAACAAAAAGGCGCCCAAACCAACCAAAATCAGACCAAGCCTGCGCACGTGTGGCGCTCCCTCCCCTAAGTGGCCCGCTAAACGGCGAACCCGCTGCAGGCTACCAGCCGGTAGCCCCCGCGTCAGTTATTGGTGCCGGGGATTTTCGGTCACCTAGCTGAGCGGCTTGCGCAGCACCATCCAGAGGTTCCACGTGGCCAACTCACGCAGACCGGGCACCCGCAACAACAAGCGCGATGCGGGCGGGAGGTAGCGGGGCCGCACGTCGAGCACCTCGAGGTCGGGGCGCGAGTCCAGCCAGCGCAAACCATCGCCCACCGAGGCCGCAAACATCGACTCGCCGAAGACATTCTTAGGCGAGCGACCGTGCTTGGCGGCATACCGTCGCGCCGCCCGATGTCCGCCGAGATAGTGCCAGGGCGACGTCTCGTGACCACCCCATGGCCCGAGCCAGATCGTGTAGGACAGCACCACCAGACCGCCCGGACGCACGACGCGAACAATCTGGTCGGCGGTGCCACCCATGTCGCGGACATGTTCGAGCAGGTTGCTGGAGAAGGCCAGGTCGACAGATCCATCGGCGAGCGGAGCCTGCTCAGCTCGGCCGACCACCGCGCCAGGGGGGCGGCGACCGTGCAACTGGATCTCATCGAGGTCGGCATCGATCAAGACGGTGCGCGCTCCTGCCCGGCGGAAGGCATCGGAATAGAACCCTGGTCCCCCGCCGAAGTCGGCAACCAAGGCACCGGAGAGGTCGACGTGGGGCCTCAGCAGGCCGACCGCATCGTCAGCGATCAGGGTGTAGAAGCCCTGCGGGTCGGTCTGCTCGGTCAGGAACGAGCGGAAGAGGCGCACCGAGCGGCGCGCGTCGTCGCGGATCGGGGCTGGCTTATCGGCTCCCGCTATCGAATCTCCCGACGCCCGCACTCGGCAGATGTTAGCCTGCCTGCTCCTCGTCCTCCGTCCTCCGCCAGCTGGCCTACTAGGGAGCCTGATGGTGCGCCAACGCATCCTGATCGCCAACTGGCGAGACCCCTGGCACCCCGAGGGCGGCGGCTCGGAGTTGTATGTCGAGGAGGTCGCGACCCGACTCGTTGCCCTCGGCCACGACGTCACCATCTTCACCGCGGCCTATCCCGGAGCGGCCGCCAACGAGCGCCGCGACCAGATCACCTTCGTCCGACGTGGCGGCCACCTCACCATCTATTTGTGGTTCGCAGCGCTGCTGTTGTCCCGTCGCTTTGGCCGCCTCGATGCGGTCTTGGAGACCCAGAACGGCATGCCCTTCCTCGCCACCTTGTTTACCCGCGCTCGCGTGGTGGTGCTCGTGCACCACGTGCACCGCGAGCAGTGGCCGGTCGTCGGCCCGATTCTGGCGCGCATCGGTTGGTTCATGGAGTCTCGGGCAGCGGTCCGCCTCAATCGAGGCAATCGTTACGTCGCCGTCAGCGAGGTGACTCGCTCGGAGTTGGTGGCGCTCGGAGTGCGCGCCGAAGACGTCACGATCGCCTACAACGGGATGTCGGCCATCCCGGAGGCGGCGCGAAACGCACCGCCCAAGGCCAGCACGCCCGTGATCGCCGTGCTCTCCCGGCTGGTGCCGCATAAGCAGATCGAGCATGCCCTGGATGTGCTGCCACGCGTTCTGACCGACTACCCGAACGCCCGGCTGCGGGTGATGGGGTCTGGCTGGTGGCACGACCACCTGACCGCCCACGCGGCACGTCTCGGCGTCAGCGCCAATGTGGACTTCCTCGGACATGTCTCGGAGGCGGAGAAGTACGCCGAGCTGGCCCGCGCCTGGGTGCATGTCTTGCCCTCCCTCAAGGAAGGCTGGGGCTTGTCGATCATGGAAGCCGCCGCCATGGGCACGCCCTCAGTCGCCTACCGGGATGCCGGCGGGGTGCAGGAGTCGATCCTCGACGGGGTGACCGGGCTCTTGGCCGCTGACTTCGACGAGCTCCAAGACCACGTCCTGCGCCTGCTCGCCAACGCCGACGAGCGCGCGGAGTTGGGCGATAAGGCGGCGACACGCGCCGCGCAGTTCAGCTGGGATGAAACCGCCGAACGCGTCCAGGCGGCCTTGGCCGGACCGTAGGGGCCCGAATCGAGGCGCCCTACGCGTGGGCCCTATTCGTCGGCCCTATTCGTCTGCGTAGTTGACGCTGGAGATGTTGGGGGCCGAAGCGGACTGGGAAGCCGTGTACGTGCCGACGCCGCCGATCACAGCAACACCGGAGAGCACGACGCCGACGATCGCGGACACCACGATGTTCATTGCTGGACTTCCTCTCGCCATCTGGCCAACTCCAGCGGCCATTTCGCCGAAGTATACGCACGAGTAGCTTCGATTCGGGCAACCCTGCGCTTGAGACACGACGAAAGCCGCGGACTCAGCCCCGAAGCCGGCTCGCTAGTGGTCTGGTCCACGGCGCAGAGCGGGGCTTCGGCGGCGCAGGCTCCACCCCACCACCCCGAGTGCACAGCCGCCGACGACGGCCGCCAGGAGTGCGTCCAGGATCAGCAGCGGCCGAGCCCACGCCGACGCCTCGGCAGCACTGGAAGGCCCGAGATCGACCAAGCGGAGTTCGACACCGTCGTGGACCACGCGGCCGACGTCAGCGGGCAAGGCCCCGACGCCCGGGGTGCCCTTCTGTTCGAGCACCCAGCGCACGTGCTCCGCGCGAAGCACCTCGGCCAAGGCTTCCGGGTCGTCACGCACCGCGCGAACACGGGCGGCGACCGACGACTCGCCGCCAACCGCCCGGCCAGCGCCGACACCCAGTTCGTCGTCGGTGATGACCTGTCCGGCAAAGAAGCGGGGCGCCGGGTCGAGCACCGCTCGTTGCTCGTTCCACGCATAACGCCGATAGACGGTGAAGGGCAGCGACACCACCCTGCCCTGCGTGCCGTCCGCTTGAAGGCGGGCGTCGACGACCCGCCACTCCGCCGGATAGGGCGTGGGCTGCCAGTCGCCGGCGCGGCCCCACCCGAGCGTCGGCAGAAGCAAGATCGGCAGCACGACCCCGGCCACAGTGGTCCAGACCAGTCGACGCCGGCGGAGGGTTGGCAAGGCGCGACGCACGCCCTCCCCCACGCCGAGCGCGACGAGCAGGCACCACGGTGCGAGCCACTTCTGGGTGTCGCGAATGACGCCACCCCCAGGCAGTTGGGTGACGATCCAGTCGGCGATCCCCGACCCCATGGGGACCGACAACAACCAGGTCCCACCGAGTGCCGCCAGAGCCAGAGCGCCCAGCGGGGCCAACACACCGCGGGGGCGGCTTCGACTGGCCACCATCGCCCCCAGGAGGCCGGCGGCCGACAGCAGCACGGCCAGCAGCGAGAGGACCGGATCGCCGCGCACCGGGGAGACGACGCTCGTCTTCCAGATCCCTCCCATGCTGACCAGCGAGCCGAACAGGCCCCAGGGCGTGTCCGGCCGGGCGGCAAAGGCCGCCACTCCAAACGGGTCGGTCGGCGAACCGGGCACGGCGATCAGTGCGGGCACCAGCCAGGGCAGGTTGACCATCACCCCAAGTCCCAGCGCCAGCAAGCCACGCCACCAGCCACCGAGCCAGCCGATCGTGATCGTGGCGAGGGCCAGCGCCATGAGTCCGCCGCTGGGGCTGCTGCCGGCCGCGAGGGCCAGCGCCGGGACAAGCCCCCACCAACCCATCCTCCGGCCCACGCCCTCACCCAGCGCGGCGCTGCGCGCGGCGAGCAGCACCCACGGGAGGGCGGCATACCCACAGAGGAGGGCCCAATGCCCGATGCCGAAGCGTTCGTCCACGTAGGGATTCCAGACATAGAGCGTCGTCGCGCTCATGGTGGCGATCGCCGGCCACTCACGAGTGAGTGCCACGATGCCGCCGCCCGCGATCAGGGGGATGGACACCAACACCGCGGCCTGGAGCAGATCTCCCGGGATCACCTGGGTCAGCAGCGACACCACCGCATCACTGGGAACGGCCCGCGGGATGCCCCCGTCGCCGCCGTACCAGGCGGCCTTCCACGGCTGCTGCGGCACGAACACCATGTCGCCGATCAAGACGAAGCCCCGGTGGAGCAGCACCGGACCGCTGATTGCGAACGTCAGGACGCCGACCCAAGCCCAGCAGGCAACCCGGCTCCACGCGGTCGTCACTGGGGTGTCCGCGGCCACGGACTGCCCACCTCGAGATCGGTGATGCACACGGCGGACTCCTCGATCTCGGCAGTGATGACGACCTCGTCGAAGGCGCCGGACACGACGAGGTCACCGACCGCGAGGTCGTTAAGCAACGGGAGCCGCTGGGTGCTTCGACCGGCAGTGATCTCGAGGGCCCCGGTGGCGTTGGTGTAGTAGCCGATCCGGAGGATGCCTCGGTCCGACAGGTTGACCGGCGTGCGCAGAGGAATCCGCACAGGCTCCCCCGGCCGGACGGGGTAACCACAATCCGCGTCCACGGGATCAACAGAGCCGCCCTGATGGCTGCCGGAACTGTTGGGCAC
>JBAQXA010000410.1:0-1829 GCA_049299195.1 Nocardioides sp. | reverse complement strand
CCCCCGTGCTGCACAAAGTCGATGGCGGCGCGCACCTTCGGGCCCATGGACCCCTCCGGGAACTGGCCCTCGTCGAGGTAGGCCTGCGCCTGCGCCGCCGTCATCACATCCAGGGAGCGTTGGGTCGGCTTGCCGAAGTCGATGGCCACCTTTTCCACGCCCGTGACCAGCACGAGGGTGTCCGCGCCGATCGAGGCTGCCACCTGCTCGGCGGCGTAGTCCTTGTCGACCACCGCGTCGACGCCGACGTAGCCATCAGGCGTGGCGACCACGGGGATGCCGCCGCCACCGGCCGCGATCACCACGGATCCGGAGTCGACCAGGGTGCGGATTGCGCCGCTCTCCACGATCGAGATCGGCTTGGGGGAGGCCACCACGCGGCGCCAGCCGCGACCGCTGTCCTCCACCATCGTCCAGCCGCGCTCGGTGGCGAGCTGATCGACCTGGGCGCCCGTGAAGAAGGGGCCGATCGGCTTGGTGGGGCGACTAAACGCGGGATCGTCGGCATCGACCACGGTGTGGGTCACGATCGCAACGGCCTGGACCGAGCCGTGGCTGGCCCGGCAGAGCGCCAAGGCAATCAGGCTGCCGAGGTAGGCCTCGGTCATGGCCCCGAGGGAAAAGAGCGGCTGGGCGGGCACCAACTCGGCGCCCTCCTCCTGCTGGATGGCCAGCGAGCCGACCTGGGGCCCATTGCCATGCACGATCGCCACGTTCCAGCCCGACTGGAGGAGCTGGAAGGTGCCCTGGGCCATGGTCAGAGCGTTGAACTCTTGCTCGTCGAACGTGCCGCGCTGACCTTCTTTGGTGAACGCGTTACCTCCGAGTGCGACGACTACGGAACGACGCATCTGCGGCCTTTCGAGTGGGACGGGCCCACCGCAGAGGGTGTGGTCCGGCGTGCTGCTGGCGGGTGTCTTGCGCG
This sequence comes from Nocardioides sp., assembly GCA_049299195.1. Lineage (GTDB taxonomy): Bacteria > Actinomycetota > Actinomycetes > Propionibacteriales > Nocardioidaceae > Nocardioides. Next base: position 904 of record JBAQXA010000410.1, on the reverse strand, counting down.
GGAGTATTGGATAATACGACGCTGCCGTTTACTATAGTAAACATGACGGAAGAGGCCGTGCAACCAGCGCCTATCGATCCGCAACGGATCGCCGAAACGCTGACGTTGGCCCGCTGGCGGGCGGCCGAAGACCGGATCTATCCGCTGATCACCGTCGACCCTGCGATCTATCAGACCGCGGTTGGAGCCGTCGCCCGTGCCACTCGGTTGCTCGGGTCGCAACAGCGCTCCCGGGCCGAGTTGCTCACGCTGAGCAGCGACCAGGTAGCCCTTGACCTGCTGGTCGATCCCGAGCTCAACGAGCTGACTCACGAGCTGACCGCCCGAGCCGGAGTGCCCGCGATCACGGTGATCGAGGCAGCTCTCGCTCAGGTAGTTTCGCTCTCCCCAGTTGAAGGAGGAACCCCCTCGTGACCGACGTCTTCACCGCCGATCAGGTGCCGACCACCTTGGGTGAGTTGATCACCGACCTGCAGGCGCGCGGCATGCGCACCCGGTCCGCCGTCGAGCGGCGCGTGGGGGGAGCGGGCCCGACCGACATCGGGATGTTCTGGGTGGAAGGCATCGGGGTCACGATCCCGACCACGACCGACGAGGCCAAGCACTCGCCGTACTCGCTTGAGGTCGAAGACGAGGGCACCGCGATCTATCGCGACGGCGTCCGGCTGGCCTCCGCCCATGGCGAACGGCGCCCGGCCTTTTATGACCTCGAGACCGCCGACGGCGTGCCCTACTGGAAGATCGCCCTGCTGCACTTGGACTCGCTGGCCAGCACCGTGGTGCAGCATTGCTCCTATTGGGGCAACGCCGACCAATGCGGCTTCTGTGGCATCGGGCTCTCGTTGGACTCCGGCCGGACGATCGTGAAGAAGACCCCGCAGCAGCTCGCCGAAGTCGCCGTGGC
>JBAQXA010000409.1:0-21072 GCA_049299195.1 Nocardioides sp. | reverse complement strand
TGCCGCTGCACTCCGCCGAGCACTTCTATGTGGTCACCGAGCCGTTTGCCGGGGTGCACCCCGACCTGCCGGTGCTGCGCGACCCCGACGGCTACACCTACTTCAAGGAGGAGGTCGGCGGTCTCGTGATCGGCGGCTTCGAGCCCGAGGCCAAGCCCTGGGTCGCTCCGGACGCGCTGCCCTACCCCTTCGAGTTCGCGCTCCTGGAGGAGGACTGGGACCACTTCGAGATCCTGATGGACAACGCGCTGCTGCGGATCCCGGCGCTCAACACGGTGGGCATCCGCAAGTTCTACAACGGGCCGGAGAGCTTCACCCCCGACAACCAGTTCATCTTGGGCGAGGCCCCCGAGGTGGGCGGCTTCTTTGTCGGCGCGGGCTTCAACTCCGTCGGCATCGCCTCGGCCGGTGGCGCCGGTCGGGCGCTGGCGGAGTGGATCGTCGAGGGTGAGCCAACCTCCGATCTGCTGGCGGTCGATATCCGCCGCTTCGCGGGGTTCAACGGCAACGTGCCGTGGTTGCACGACCGGGTGGCCGAGGTGCTCGGGCTCCACTACGAGGTGCCGTGGCCCAACCGGGAGATGCGCACCGCTCGCCCCTTCCGGCGCTCGCCGGTGCACCATCTGGTGGCCGCGGCAGGAGCGCACTTCGGCAGCCGCATGGGGTGGGAGCGGCCGAACTTCTTCGCGCCTGCTGGGCCGAGCGGCATACCGGAGGAGTTGGCGTATACCTGGGACAAGCCGACCTGGCTGGAGTGGTCGGCGGCCGAGCAGCAGGCCACGCGCGCCGACGTCTGCGTCTTCGACCAGACCTCGTTTTCCAAGTACGTCGTCACGGGGCCGGACGCCGAGGCCGCGCTGCAGTGGGTCTGCACGGCCGATGTTGCGGTGCCGGTTGGGCGCTCGGTCTACACCGGCTGGCTCAACGCGCGCGGCACCTACGAGTCCGACGTGACCGTCACCCGCACCGGCGCCGAGGAGTTCATGGTGGTGGCGAGCGCCGCGACGACGGTGCGCGACCTCGACCACCTGCGTCGACACCTGCCCGCGGGGCTCGATGTCGCGGTGCACGACGCCACCTCGTCGCTCGCCGTCTTCGGGGTCATGGGTCCCCGCTCACGCGAGTTGCTGCAGGGGCTGTGCCGCACGTCGTTTGCCGATGAGGACTTCGCTTTTGGCGACAGCCGCCTGGTCGAGCTCGGCTACTACACCGTGCGCGCGACCCGGATCACCTACGTCGGGGAGCTGGGCTGGGAGCTCTATGTCCCGGTCGAGTTCGCGGCGGGGGTCTATGAACTGCTGCTGGGGGCTGAGGCCCGTCAGGGTGGCTACTACGCCATCGAATCGATGCGGCTCGAGAAGGGCTACCGCGCCTTCGGGCGCGAGCTCACCCCCGACTACAACCCGGTCGAAGCGGGGCTGCTGTTCACCTGCAAGCTGGGCACGGACATCGACTTCCTCGGGCGCGACGCGGTGGAGGCTGCGCGAGCGGCCGGAGCGCGGCGGCGGGTGGTCTCCTTCGTCGCCGACGACCCCGAGGTCATGCTCTGGGGTGGCGAACTCGTGTTGCGCGACGGCGTCGCCTGCGGCCAGGTCACCTCGGCTGCCTGGGGAGCGACGTGTGGGGCGGCCGTGGGCTTGGCCTACGTGCGCTCCGCCGACGGCGTAGCGACCGCCGACTGGATCCGAGCCGGGTCGTATGCCGTCAACGTCGGCGGCGCCATCGTGCCCATGACCGTGACGCTGCGCTCCCCCTACGACCCGGAGCACACCCGCATCCGCTGATCTCCCAGATACGCACCATCCACCCGCGACACGCCGGTGAAAGTGTGTGGAAGGTGCGTAGCGGGGGTGGGGGCAGCTCGGTACGGCTCTCGGAGCTCGCGCCGCTTCATCTTGGCACTCCCGTGCTTGCCGAGCGCGGCGCCCTTAGAGCGCTTGAAGTAGCGGCTGAACGCGCTTGATGTCGACCCGAGTCTCCAACCCCTGACAATTGCGATGCCGGTGTTCGCGCAATACCGATAGCCGCCACGGTCTGACCCTGGACTCGAGTGCTGACCTGCGGAAACGTGCGGCGGCGGCTCGAAGCGAACCTCGCCGGTTGTGTAGAAGGCCCCACCGCGAGTTACAGCGACGCCAAGCGCCGACACCGATGCGGTCGTCCCGTACAGGAGGGTCTCCACGGCGACGATCAAACCGGCTAGGAACGGAAGCCAGCGGCGCTCGGGGTGCTGGCTGAAGATGGTCACGGGGTCAGTCGTCCAGCCGCCACGCTTGTTCGCCGAGATGGGGATCTTCACCCGTCACGCTCACAAACGGAGACGCTTGAACAGTTCTGCGTCAATCCGCGAAAGCTCGTCGGGTGTGACGGCCGGCGCTTGCCAGTCGTTGCTCTCCATCCAGTCGAGCGCCTCCTCATCAACGGCTATGCCGTAGTGCTCGACATAATCCGCTGCATCGGCCCGCCAGTAGAAGGTGCCATCAGTCAAAATGCCTGAACCGCCCGGAGTGCCAAAGGCCCCATCAATCACGTCTCTGGTGTGTTCCATGAGGGCAAGCACTAGTGCGCCCGACCGCAGGTAGGCGGCGACTTGTCCGCGGAGCGACTCCGCGAGAGTGCCCTGCGCCAGCAGTTCCTCACGATCCAGGGCGAACTCGGACCGGCTTCGCGGGCCAAATACTCCAAGTGGCCGGACGCCGATCACCCGAGGCTCCTAAGTAGTCCAGTCACAGGGTCAAGATCCACGAGGCCAGACATGGAGTTGACCGGGACGCCCATGATCTCCGAGAGCTCCTGGGCTGCGCCGCAGGCCCCGTGGCATGTGACCAAGTTGATGGGGCCTCCGCGATAGCCAGGATTGCCGAGCACGGCGTCCGCGATTTGCTGTGGGTGGGTGATGTTCCCGTTGACAACGAAGTTGCCCGCCGTATCGCCATGAACAATCACATCGTGACCACCCGCTCCACGGGAGCGAGCGAAGTTCTGCATGGTATTCGCGTCATCTCCAATAGCGGTGGCGGTGCGGCTCTCGCTCACCCGCGCCCCGCTCGCGAGGAAGGTGTCCATAGGGGCTGCGCTGTTTGCGGCACCTTCCAAAGGCTCATCTGAGCTACGCGCGCCGAAGCGCCCGAGGTCAGAGCCGCCGTCGCCACCGGCCCGGATCGCCTTGGGATTGACATTGGGCAACGCGTTGGGTGAACCGCCGAAGCTGCGCAGGGTTGAGCGTGCGTTGGACGGCGACGGCAGGGCGCGGAGCGGCTTCGTCAAGAACTCAGCATTGCGGACCGCCAACTTGGCAGCGTTGCCCACGTAGGGGGCCAACGCAATCCCTGCGATCATTGCACTCTTAAGATCACCCTCCAGCAGATACAAGCCGGTATTGATTACGTCAGCGGTCTGGCCCAGAACCGGGACGTAACCTGCTCGGTCCAGCCACTCGTGTACCTGACTGGAGCCACCTAACATGGCTATCGTCTGGGTGTACCCATTGGACAACTGCTGCCCAACATTCTGCCCAGTGCGCAGTGCCTGGTTTGCATAGCCGCCAGCTTTTGACTGTAGTGACTTCAGTCCTGATTGCGCCTGGCTTAACGCGCTTGACGCCACTCCTGCCGCTTGACTTGCCGCCGAGCTGACCGCCTGATAGGCGTTGGATACCCCCGACGACACCGATTCGTATGCTGAGCTCGCGCCCGAAGAGACTGCGTTGTAGAGGTCTTGGCCGGTGTTCCGAATTTGGTCCCAGGCGCTGGAAAAGGCGTTGGAGACATCGCCCCAATCGGGCCAGTGTCCTGTTGGATCGATGTAATCTAGCGGTTGGCCGTTGCCGAACATATAGCGGTTCAGGGTCGACGGAGCCGACAAAAGGCCGATCACATCGTCTTCTGTGGTGAAGGCCCCCAATGCCGCTGCATAAGTCCGAGCGGTCATGTCCACCAGACCAGTCGACGAGTCGGTCAGCATCTGTTGGAAGCCGACTCCGAGATCAGCTCCCGGCCCGACACCGGTGCCATTGACCGTCGAGGGGAGTCCGAACGGGTCATACAAAGTCGCGGAGATGAGCGCGCCATTCGATTGTGCACGCCACAATGCCTGGTCGCCGTGCAAGTTGGGGATGGCGTGGCTGATTACGCCCGTCGGCGACTTCGCACTGAGCAAAGTGCCCTGGGCGTCCCGAAGCAGCTGAGTCGTTCCTGCGCCCGTCGTGACGGTACTCGGCTGGTTTTGCAAACTTGTGTAGCCGTACGCGACGGATGTTCCTCCACTGGTCGCTTCGGTCACGCGTCCAAAGGCATCGCGGGCATATGAGGTCGTTTTCGGTTGGCCTGCGGCGCCGATCACGGTTGCTGCACTGAGAAGGCCGAAGTCGTCGTAGGCGTACGTGGTGTCTCCGGCCGTCGTGCCTGGCTGATCGATACCGGTGAGCTGACCAGCGTCGTTATAGGTGTAACCGATGCTGCCTGCGGCCGTTGTGCCACTCGAAATCCGGCCGGAAACGTCGTGAGTGAGCGTTTCAGTGGTCGTGGTGCCGTTGCTCGTTCGATCGACGCGCCGTCGATTGCTATCCTCATCCCAGGCAAATGAGGCTGTGCTCTGTACGGTGCCTCCCACGTCGTGGGACGTGCTGCTTATGCGCCCATACTCGTCATAGCTGTAGGTAGTTGTGCCCTCGTCGACGTGCGTGACGCCTCCGATCGACTTAGCCGCGGTTTTGGTGCGCCCGGCGGAGTCAAAAGTGTTCGTAAAGGTGAAAGCCGTGCTGCCTGAAATCTGCCGAGGGCGCCCATCGGCGTCGTTCGAGACGGTGTACCCGGCGTACTTGGTGGAAGTGCCTGTAGGCATGCTTCTGCCGGTAAACCAGCCGTTGGATGTGTAGCCGTAGTCGACGTTCACCGTTCCGCGGACGGTGGAAACCTGGCCAACCGCGTTGTACGTGTAGCTGAGCGTGTCGCCGGAGGGAGCGGTGGACGAGGCCAGCATGCCTTGGCCGTCATGGGTGTAGTTGGTGGTGCCTACCGAGTCGGTACTCGTCTTGAGCAGGCCGCTCGTGGCGTCGTAGGTGAATCCCAGGTTGGTGGATCCATCGGCGCCACTCGTCGTGGCAGTGCGCAGCCGCCCCGCGCCGTCGTAGGTATACGCCCGTTGCTGGGTCGCGCCCGATCTGCCGGTCTCGCGGCCCCACTCGTCGTGGGTCATCGTGAGGCTGGAGCTGGGGGTGATCATCGAGTCCAGACTCCCGATGTCGTCATAGCCAAAGGTGTACGCCCGACCGCCAGGCCTGGTCTCCTGTGTCGTGCGACCCATGGCGTCAATCTGATAGCTGTAGACCCCGCCCCTTGGCCTTGTCAGGTCCTTGAGCTCACCCGTCGGGTACCAGTTGTAGAGCGTCGTCAAGTCGGGACCTGCTCCAGTCGATGAGACCTGTGAGGCCCTCGCGAGATTGCCTGCTAGGTCGTAACCAAAGGTGGTCTTGCCGCCATCGGGTGCCGCGATCTGCACCCCTCGTCCTGCCAGGTCATATTCAAGGGTCGTAACGAATCCAGTTCCGTCGGTGTGGCTGGCCACCTGATCTCGGACGTCGTAGGTCCATCGTTGAATGTGAGTGCCACGCGTACGGGTGATCACATTGCCGCTTTTGTCGTAGGCATAGGTGATCTTGGCGATACCGGAGGGGAAGATCTCGTCGGTCAATTCGTTGTTGTTGTTATATCGGTACGTGATAAGTCGGCCCATGGCATCCGTGCTACTGATCAGGTTGCCTTCGCCGTCGTAGGCGAACTGACTAGCGCCACCACCTGCGCGAGTAACCACGGCCGGTCGTCCCACGGGGTCGTAATCAGTATCGGTCCACACTCCCGTTTGATCTGTGGTGCGCTGCAGCTGACCAAGCGCGTCGTAGTCGAAGTCCGTGACGCCGCCGCGCGGGTCAGTAAGTGTGTCCGGTTTGTTTAGAGGATCGTACGTGTAGGTCCAGGTGTTGTTGGCTTGATTGGTATAAGTCGATAAGTTGCCGGCAAGGTCATAGGTGTACTCTTCGGTCGTGAGGTCGGGGTGGGTCGTCACCTCCACGCGGCCCATAGGGTCTCTCTCGAGGAGCGTCGTCTTATCCCGCGCATTTGTGGTGCCGACCACATTGCCAGCGAGATCATAAGTGTAAGAGGTTTCCAGTCCGCCTGGTCGAACTTCTTTCGCAAGGTTGCCGTCCGTGTCGTAGGCGTAGGTCGTTGTTTCTCCAGCGCCGTTGGATCGATCGGAGACCTCGCCCAGCCGGTTGACGTGCGTGCGTTGGCGCATTCCCCTGATGTCCGAGATAGTGGTCGTTCGTCCGAGGTTGGTGTATGCGTAATTCACAGTTGTTCCGCGGAAGTCGACTTGGCTTTCTGGCCGGCCTAAGTCGTCGTAGGTGCGAGTCTCGATGCTCCCGCGTGGGTCTGTGATCTTGGTGATCGCGCCTGCGAGGTTGTATTCGTAGGCCGACTTTCCACCCAGCGAGTTGACATGGGTGTCCACCTGGCCGTTGGTGGCATAAGTAAACACACTTGACGTGCCATCGGGCTGGTCTGTGCGCACAACGGCGCCTGAGCGATCAAGAACCACTTGGCGGATGGCATCGGCCGAATCCCTAAGGCGCACCTGACGGCCGGCGGGGTCGTAGGAGTAGATCTGGACCGAGCCGGCTGGCCCGTCTGTTCGTTTGAGGTTGCCTTCCGCGTCGTACGACTGAGTCGCGATCTTTCCGCGAGGGTTCATGGTCGAGGCAAGGCGACCGCTTGTGTCGTAGGCCATGGTCGTCGATCCTCCCGCTGGATCGACTAGCGTCGCGAGCCTGCCTCGTGGGTCATAGCCATAGGTGGTCGTCCCGATCGGGGTGGTCATGTTCGTTTGGCGTCGGTCCTCGCGGAAGCCGACCGAGTACTCGCCCGTGCGGGGTTTTGTAATCCTCCTGATGGCGTCCCACGCCGTGTAGGCGAACGAAGTGTGGCGAATAGCCCCGCCTTCCCCGGGGTCGACGCGCATGTCTGTGACTAGCCCCCGACCGTTGGTCTCGAAGCTCGTCGCCGCCCCGAGTTCCGATGTGTACGTGGAGATGTCACCGTCAGGTTCGTACCCCCAGGTCCGGGTTCGGCCCACCGGATCCGTGATGGAGGCCACTTGCCCTCTGCCGGTGTGTGTGAACGCCCAAGTCTTTCCGCGTGGATCCACGACGGACTGCAGTCGCCCGTGGGGGCCGTACGTATAGCTGGTGATCGCATCGGCCGTGGTCGTCACCTTGGTCGGCTTGCCCCGCCCGTTGTATTCAGTGGCGGTTGCCCGTCCGACGGGGTCCACCTGGACAACGGGGTTGCCACCCTTGTCGTAGTGGACGGCGGCCGCCGGCGGGCTGTAGCCCGCCATCGGCACCTTTGGAATCCCCTGAATGTCTGCCACCACGCGGCTCTCACCGTCATACACGAGGTGCCGGACGGAGTCGGCCCCCCGCACCGTCTCCGTCAGCAGCCGCCCGCTCACGTCGAGTGTTTGAATCAATCTCGTGTCGTCGGGGCGAGTGATCACCCGTCTGTCCCCGTCGTACTCGATTGTTGAGCGTCCGCTGCCCTGCTCCTCGACCCATGCGACTCGATCCGCATCGTCGTATCCGGCCGCAAGCTCAACCACCCCGTTGGGCGAAGTCACCTTGGTCAGCTTGGTTCCCGAATAGGTGTAAGTCGTTGCCTGGCCGTCCACTCCAGTGGCGGAAGTGAGGTTTCCATCGGTGTACGCATAGGACACGGTCCGGTCGGCGCTGTCACTCACTGAGTCGACGCGGCCTGAGCCGTTCCTAGCGTAGGTGATGGTCCGCCCTGAACTGCCTGTAACTTTCCTAACTCGGCCATTCTCACGATCCACGTCGACCTTATGACCTGGGTCGGATAGCAGCATGCTACTCAGCCCGCCGGCAGCGTCGAAGCTGTATGTGACATCATCTGGAGTTGTTACCGATGAGCCAGTTGCGTCTGTGGAGTAGGAACTCGCATTTCCTTGCTGTTGGACGACCTCGCCAGACGGGTCTTGGGCAAAGGGGAGGGAGTCTCCGTCGCCGCTAGTAAAGTCTGCGACGCCGTTGACGGAAGTGCTCAGCGCTTCTCCGAACGAGGCGCGCCAACCGTCACCATTGTCGGTGAGTCCAATCGGCCGGGAAGAATAGGTGCGCTCGACCTTGAGTGTCTTTCCGGCGTCCTCTACTTTCATATCCTCGACAGAGTAGATGAGCGCGCCTCTGCCGGTGTCGACCGATCCGAATCGTGGGGAATGTGCGCGAGTCACCGCCTGTGGCATGCCGTTAGGTCCCGTTGACAAGGACGGTGTCACAGAATTGCGGTGAGCAGTAGCACTGTACCGGCGGTCGCTCGGGCACGCAGCATCGGTGGAGTATGAGACGGGTGGCTGATACGCCTGTATTGCAGCTTGAGTTAGGCATCTCGGGAGTGGGCCATTCAGGTTGGCTCCCCACCAATTGTTGCGAAGGTCGGCGTCGGTTTTCGTCGTCGAGCCTGGATAGTTAGCTATTCCGCCGACGAACGTGTTGAACCTCGCCTCGACAGGCCCTCCCGCCGAGGAGAACGGCGACTGAACTGTGTTGTACCAGAAGCGGACTCGTTCGGGATTGTTGCCTATGAATGCGCGAAGGGAGATCGAGGAGGCAAAGTGATTCGCGACAATATCATCTCTGCCGCCGAAGGAAAGTATGCCGCATTCCAGATCAGAAAACGTTGAATTGTAGACGCCTACGAATCCAGTGGTTCCGTTGCTCCGCGTCCTTATCCCGCTGACTCCTTGAGAGAATGTTGAATTGGAGACTAGCAACTTTCCCGAATCGGGGTTTCCTACTTGGAGCATCGCGGAGTCAACAGTGCAATTGATGATGGTGCCCCCCCCGCCGTGCCGGAAATCGGTATAGTCGAAAATGCTTGCTTCGCCCAAGGGTTTGTCCACCTGGCCGATGTAGTTCCCAGACACATCGATGTGCAGCCAATCGTCACGAGCCGGGACGGTGGCGGCCCCGTCGCCGTTACTGTCGCCCATGACTGAGTCATCACGGATCGATGTGATGGTGACCCGCGCGCCGGGTGTGCCGAGCGAAAGTAGTTGCCCGATCACCGAGATGCGTCTTCCGAGGCCCATCTTGATCACGGTGCCTGGCAACAGCGTGAGCGCGGTGTTTTGATCGATCTGAAGGTCTTCCTGGATGAGGTACGGAGAACCCTCGGGGCCCCAGGTTGTGTCCGTCTTGAGCAGGCGAGTCGTGACAACTGTGGGTCCGGGTGTCGTGACCTCAGAAAACCATGGCACAGGATCGACAGGTACCGGTGGCGCAGGTGCGGACGCGACCGCCGGGATTCTAACGCCTACCTCCACGAGGGCTGCGGCGGCTAGCACGGCTGCGGCCAAGCATATGGATACTATGGGCTGGCTATTACGGAACTTCATCGGTGCGCTCATTTCCCGAGATCACTAGACAGTCTGGAGCGACTCTAGGGCGTTTCGCGCTTCGCTTCATGACCCTCAAACACTCCGGCTTGTCGTAGGGGACCGTCGTCGGCCGACTCCGGGAATGCACGCGCATCCCCGGCAGCACGCAACGCTGGGCTGCCAGGGCATGGCGCAGGTCAGCGTGTACCACGTGGCTACTTGGCCTGCGAGATGGTCGCCGTCCTGTTGTGGCTACCGCCGCTGGTGGGCTTCCTGGTAGCCGGCGTCACGCTCGCTGCGCGATGGAGGCCCTCTTCGGTCTGGTCATCGCCCCGTGCCCCGGCTATGCACTCTCCGAATACCTCGGCCTCAATAGTGACCCGGGGGCGCTGATCATGGGTACGGTCCCGCCGGGCACCGGGCGGCGACGGAGCAGTCCCAGCTCCTCTTCGCCCTCGAAGGGCTGCTCCTTATCGGCTTCTTCCTCACCTCGGGCTCACCGGCGCCCAACCACTGGAAGAACTGGTGACCGCGGTGTTGCCCCTCTCGGCCTCACCGGTGGAGGGGTTGGCCTACAAGCCCGTCGCTGCGGATGCGCCGGATCAAGTGCCCACACCACCGCCGGAGGTCGGGCATGGTTCTCGCCCGGTTCTCCGAGTTCGGCCTGTTCGCGACCGCGTGGCCGCCTCGAACGACTGGGTCGACGAGCGCTGGTTGGTTACGATGGACTTCGCGGTTGCGCTCATCTTCTTGATGTCCGCTGCGATGAATCGCACCGAGTCGCTCACCGGTCGCTACGCCGGTTCGTTGCTCCGGGACCGGGTCGCCGAGCAACCGCTCATCGACGAGCACGGCACCCGGATAGTCGGCATCGTGCAGAGCAGGGGGCAAGCGTGAGGCACTGGTGGCTCAAGGGCGATCGGTGGTCGAAGCCGACGCCACCGATCCTGCTGTCTGGGATCAGGTCGTGGATAGCCCGGATCCATACGGTTGTTTTTGGCGCTGCCCCCACGAGTCGAACTTCGAGGTCCTACGGCACCCAGGTCGTCCTTCAGGTCTATGCCGGCGCGGGTGCCCAGGTAGCAGCCGAGGCTTCTGCTGCCGGCCAACGAACCCCGTAGGACGTGCGACAGATCCGTCGCCCCTGACGCTTGATCTGTCGCAGATCGTGAATCCGCCATGCGGCGGCATACCGTGCCGGACCGCCTGCAAGTAGCTCTCAGGGCGCCGGCTCCTCCCCCAGGAGCCCTCAACGCAACGACTTAGTCGGAAAATCGATGGAGCCGCTGGCCGCCCGTGACCAACTCCATACCCCGGAACAGCACGTCGAATGAGTTGGACCAGCGTGGGTCCCTTGGCCCAGTTCTTGGGTGGGTGTAGACGGCCCGCTTCACCATCGGATAGCCCTTGACTGCAACGAAGTCGGAGCCGTGCTCCGCCCTCGCCCAGGCACCCACGGCGCGCTCGTGTTCTGGCGCCAGGTCGGGTTCGTCATCTGGCGTTGAGCGATGGGTGGCCCTGCTCACCCGCCGGGCAAACATTCGGGAAGTAGCGCTCTTCCAACGCGATCTGCACCGACTAACGTCTTGATCCGGCGGCTCGGTCAGCGAGCAGCCCTGCGTTAGCGGGTGGGGGGTGCGAGGGCGGCCACGATGTGGGCGGCGATGGCGAGGCTGGAGGTCGCGGCGGGGGAGGGGGCGTTGCGCACGGTGGTGATGCCGTCCTCGTGGTGGAGGCGGAAGTCGTCGACCAACGAACCGTCGCGGTCGACCGCTTGCGCCCGAATGCCGAAGCCTGCCCGCGTGACGTCGGCGGCTCCGATCGTCGGCACATAGCGCTGCGCTTCGGCCATGAAGGCGGCCACCGACAGGGAGCCGTGCATCTCGTGCGCGCCCGCACGCCAGTGTTGACCGGCCAACCGCCAGAAGCCGGGGGCGGTCGTCAGGGCGGCGAGGTCGCGCGCAGCCAGGTCCCGGCGACGGTAGCCCTCGCGGGCGAGCGCCACGATCGCGTTGGGGCCGATGTCGAGTTCGCCAGTCACCCGGCGCGTGAAGTGCACACCGAGGAAGGGGTAGGCCGGATCGGGTACGGGATAGATCAGCCCCCGCACGAGCGCCTGCTTGGCGGCGTGCACCCGGAGGTACTCCCCGCGGAACGGCACGATCCGCGGATCCGCCTGCCCATCGGCCAGTCGGCCGAGCCGATCGGCCTGAAGGCCCGCGCACACGACGAGGCGGTCGAGGCGGTGCACCTTGCCTGCGGCGGGGGCTTCACCCGTTGGGTCGAGTCCGCGCGCGAGCACCTCGATCCGGCCGATCCGCCGACGCACGTCTAGCACTTCGGTCGAGGTCGCGATCTCACCGCCCGCCGCACGCACGTCGTCGGCCAACGCCTCAGTGACTGCGGCGAAGTCGGTGATGCCCGTCATCGGCGAGTGCAACGCGGCGACACCGGAGGCCGCGGGCTCGATATCGGTGATGCCGCTGCGCCCGACCCGACGCAGGCCCGGCACCCCGTTGGCCCGGGCCGACTCCTCCAGGGCGTCGAGGCGGCCGAGCTGGGCGGGGTGGATCGCAACGACGAGCTTGCCGCACTCGTCATACGGCAGCCCCCGCTCGGCGATGAACTCCCGCAGCAGGCTGCGACCCCGCCCGCAGAGTTCCGCCTTCAGCGAGCCCGGCGGGTAGTAGAGCCCGGCGTGGAGGACCCCGGAGTTGTGGCCGGTCTGGTGCGTGGCGAGGGAGGCTTCCTTCTCGAACACCTGCACGCGGGCGCCAGGGAACCGCAGCGTCAACTCGCGCGCGACCGCGATACCGAGGATCCCACCGCCGACAACACCAAAGGCGGTGCTCATCACGCAGGCCCCCGAAGTGCAGGCGCCCGAAGTGCAGGCGCCCGAAGTGCAGGCGCCCGTCGTCGAGGGGCCGTCATAGACGCCATACTGACTGTGCCAGTGTTATGAGACGTTGAGCGACACGTTAAGGCGGCCTCAAATGGCCCGCTCGACTTCAGATAATCCGCCCGGGTGAGTGCCCGGATCCAGGAGGCATCCCGTGGCTACCATCGCGGCCAGCTTGTTCTCGGCGCTCGACGGCGTCGTCGACCCGAGCGTTGGCAACTGGCACTTCCCCTACTTCAACGACGAGATGGGCGCCGCTGTCGGCAGCACCCACGCCGCCGACGTCATGCTCTTCGGCCGGGTCACCTACGACAGCTTCGCGGGGGCCTGGCCCGAGCGCGAAGCCGCAGGCGGGGTCGACGCCGAGTTCGCCAAGCACCTCGGCGACATGCGCAAGATCGTGGCGTCGCGCAGCGAGTTGCAGTTCTCCTGGCGCAACTCCGAGCAACTCCAAGGCGATCTGGTCGAGGCGGTGACGGCGCTCAAGGCCGATCCCACCATCGGGCGGGTGGCCCTCAGCGGATCGGTCTCGGTGGTCAGGCAGCTGCTGGCGGCCGGACTCATCGACGAGTTGCACCTGTTCGTCCACCCGGCCACCGCAGGCTCCGGCCTGCGGCTGTTTGCCGACGTTGCCGAGCCGGTGGCGCTGCACCTGATGGCGTGCCAGGCCTTCGCGACGGGCGTTGTTCACGTCGTCTATGCACCCGATCCCAACCCGCCTCAGGCAACGTATGCCGACGCGGCCGAAGCACTGCCCAACTCCTGATCGTCGAAGGGAACTCGTCATGTCTCACGAAGTCACCGTCCTAGGTGCCGGCAAGCTCGGCGCCGCCTTCGTTGCCCGCTGGGTAGCGGCCGAGCGGCCCGTCCGGGTGTGGAACCGCAGCTCTGAGCGCGCCCAGGCGTTGGCCGCGGAGAGCGCGCCCGCCCAGGTGGTTGCCGTTGACGGGCTGACCGATGCCGTGGCCGACGTCCCTCTCGTCGTCAGCCTGCTGACCGACGGAGCGGCGATCATCGATGTGTTGGTCGACCAGGGTGCGATCGCGGCCATGGCCCCGGGCACGACCCTGGTGGACTTCTCGACGGTCGACGTCGCTAGCTCTGAGCGAGTGGCCGAGGAGGCTGTCGCGCACGGCGTCCACTACATGCGCGGGGGCGTCAGCGGCACCGCCGCCGTCGTCCGCGCCGGTGGCGCCGGGCTGCTCCTCTCCGGACCCCCGGAGGCGTTCGGCACCGCCCACCCGCCGCTCGCCGAAATCTCCGAGACTCACATTCCGCTCGGCCGCGAAGAGGAGGCGCGGGTCGCCAAGCTGGCGGTCAATCTCGTGCTGGGCTCGACGATGCAGTCGTTGGCTGAGGCGATCGTGCTCGCCGAGACGGCCGGGCTGAGCCGCGCCAAGCTCTTCCGCGCGCTGGAGGGCAGCGTCCTGTTCAGCAGGTTCATGGGCTACAAGGCGGCCGCGCTGACCGAGCGCAACTATGCGCCGACCTTCCGCACGGCCGACATGCGCAAGGACGCCGAGATTGCCGCGGGCCTCGCCGCCGATGCGGGCTTGGAGCTGCCCGGACTCGCGGCCGTCGTCGAGCAACTCCGCGCGGCAGAGGCTGCCGGATATGCCGATCAGGACTTCGCCGCCCTGCTGCGCATCACCCAACAGGGCAGCGGCCAGCCCGTCGACTGAGGCTTCACCCGCGGTCGGCGGGTCAGGTGCCGCCGAGGGCGCCGGGTCACCCGGTGCTTACCGCAGCGCTCCGGGCGGCAGGCCGAGGTCGAGCTCAGCGGTGGTGCTCGCCCACTCGATCACCTGATCGCGCGAGACCGAGCCGGAGTGGGCGACCGTCTGCAGCGCCAGACCATCGAGCAGCGACAAGATGCGCCAGGCGGCCGCATCGGCATCCGCGCAGGTCATCACGCCGGCGGCGATGCCGTCGCGGATGATCTCGGCGACGAGTGCCTGCCAGGCCTCGTTGAGCCGCCGCGATACCTCGCCGAGGATCGGCCGCCGCGCCGCCTCCGACCAGGCATCGAGCCATAGCTGGAAGGCCCAGTCCTCGTCGGCCCGTGCGTAGCTGCCGACAAAGCGTCGCAACCGGTCCACCGGGTCGGAGCCGCCGAGCACGGCGGCCCGTGTGGCGCCGAGATCGGCGCCGGCCGAGCGCTCGAAGGCCTCGGCGAGGAGCGCGTCCATCGAGTCGAAGTAGTGGTGGACGAGCCCGCTGGAGCACCCCAACTCGGCCGCGACATCGCGCACGGTCGTGCCGGCCAGTCCCTGGCGCAGGATCACGGCCAGGGCGGCCGCGACAATCGACTCCCGCCGATCGGCGGGGGACAGTCGGGCCACGGTCATATCCTGCGACCTTATTGCGCACTTGTCCAATAACTCTTAGGCTGGCGTCCATGGTGTCCACCACTCCGTTCCACGAGCGGCTGAGCCAGCTCAACACGTCGGGCCTCTACGGCCACTGGGCGGGCTATCTGTCCGCCTTGCGTTACAGCGACTCGGCCAAACACGAGTACTTCGCGATCCGCAACAGCGCCGGCTTCTTCGACTCCTCCCCGCTCTATAAGTACGCCGTGAGCGGGCCGGACGCGGAGAAGTTCCTGGCCGGCGTGCTCACCCGCGACATCCGGACGTGTGCTCCGGGCCGGGCGCAGTACACCGTCTGGTGCGACGACGCGGGCTATGTGCTGGAGGACGGCGTCGTCTTCCGCCGCCCGGTCGAGGGGCGGCATACCTCGGGCGCGGCCGGCGCGGCAGCGGAGTACCTCCTGACCGCAGCGCACGCCAACATCGGCTACCTCAACGAGCAGGTCCGCCGCCTCGACGTGCAGATCGAAGACGTCAGCGAGCGCTATGGCGTGCTCGCCGTGCAGGGCCCCCGCTCGCGGGCGATCCTGGGGCAGCTCACCGACGCCGTCGCGGGGCTCGCCTACTTTGAGCTTGCCGAGACCACCATCGCCAAGGTGCCGGTCACGATCTCTCGCACCGGCTTCACCGGCGACCTCGGCTTCGAGATCTTCGTCGAGGCCGACAACGCCCTCACCGTGCTCGATGCGGTGATCGCGGCGGGCGACGGCTACGGGCTGCGCCCCTTCGGGGAAGACGCCCTGCTGATGGCGCGGATCGAGGCCGGCCTGTCGCTGATCGACGTCGAGTTCTCCTCGGCCCGCTACGCCTACACCGACCACGAGCGGTTCACCCCCGACGAGCTCGGCTTCGGCTGGATGCTCCCGCGCAACGCGGCCGGGATCGAGGACGAGTCGCGCCCCTTCATCGGCCGGCGCGCGATCCTCGCCGAGCGGGCTGCCGGCGCATCGCGCTGGGCGACGGTCGGGCTCAAGATCGACGCAGCGGCCTACCACAAGCTCTACTTCGACGCCGGTCTGATGACCCGCCTCGACGAGACGCCGGTGCCCTGGGAATCCCTGCTGTATGACGCTCACGGCGAGAAGGCGGGCTACGCCACCTCGCTGATGTACTCCCCGATGCTGCAGACCCACATCGCGATTGCGCGGGTGCGACCCGATCTCAAGGCGGTCGGCACCACCGTGCATCTGGAGCAGACCATCCACCACGAGTACACGACCGTGCCGGCGCAGGTTGCCCGGATGCCGTTGTTCAACCCGAGCCGAAAGACCGACTGACGTGGACACCAAGAAGACGCCGTCCCGCCCCGCCAAGACCCCCGCTAAGAGCGGGGCCAAGGCTGGGGCCAACACCTACGACGCGATCGTCATCGGCGGCGGCCACAACGGCCTGACCAACGGTGCTTACCTCGCCAAGGCAGGCCTCAAGACGCTGATCCTGGAGCGCCGCCATCTCGTCGGTGGCGCCGCCATCACCGAGGAGTTGCGGCCGGGCTTCTCGTTCACGACGTTCTCCTACGCGCTGAGCCTGCTGCGGCCGTCGATCATCCACGACCTTGAGCTGACCAAGCACGGCTTCATGCCGCTCTATATGGCGACCTCGTTTGCCGTCGGCGGACCCGAGCAGGACTTCTCCTCGCTCATGTTCAGCCCCGACCACGACGCAACGCTGCGCGAGATCGCGCGCCTCTCACCGAGGGACACCGACGCGCTCAACCGGTACGAGCACGACCTGGAGCGGGTCTGCCATGTGATCAAGCCGCTCATGGACGAGGCGCCGGTCAACCTGTTTAGCAACTCCCCCGATGACGCCGCGGCCGTCGCCGAGTTCGTCGGCCGGTTCAAGGGTCTCGATCGCAAGGTGCTGCACGATCTGATGCGCCTGCTGACCGGGAGCGCGGCGGACTTCCTCGACGACTACTTCTCCAACGACCTGCTCAAGGCCTACCTGGCCTCCTCCGGGGTCATCGGCACGAAGGTCGGCCCGATGTCGCAGGGCTCCGGCCTGGTGCTGCTCTATCACTCCCTCGGCGAGCACGACGGGGTGCTGGGCTCGTGGTCCTTCCACAAGGGCGGCAACGGCGGCTTCACCCAGGTGCTGGCGCGTGCCGCACAGGCGCTCGGCGCCGAGATCCGGCTCAACTCGGCGGTCTCCTCGGTGCTGACCGAGGGCGGCCGTGCGGTGGGCGTCGCGCTGGAGGACGGCACCGAGTTCCGCGCTCCGGTCGTGGTCAGCGCGCTCGATCCGCGGCGTACGTTCTTGGAGTTGGTCGAGCCTCGCGAGCTTCCCGGAGATCTCGTCGACACCATCACCCGGATGCGCTTCCAGGGGACGTCGGCCAAGGTCAACTTCGCGCTCGACGGGCTCCCGTCCTACCCGGGACGCGAGGGCGCCGACCATCTGCGCGGCTTCATCAACGTGGCCCCGAGCATGGAATACATCGAGCGGGCCTACGACGACGCCAAGTACGGCTGGTACTCCGCCGAGCCCTACCTCGACTGCTCGGTGCAGTCGGTCATCGACCCCGACATGGCACCTCCCGGCAAGCACGTCATGAGCTGCTTCGTCCAGTACGCGCCCTACCACCTGACCCGCAACCCCAAGACCGGGAAGCCGGGCGACTGGGACACCGAGCGGGATGCCTTCGGCGACACCGTGCAGGCGACGCTGGAGCGCTTCTTCCCCGGCTTCAGCCAGCTCGTGCTGCAGCGCGAAGTCGTCACGCCGCTCGATATCGAGCGCGTCGTCGGGCTGAGCGAGGGCAACATCTTCGCCGGGGAGGTCCTCGCCCCGCAGATGTACTTCTTCCGACCGGCGCCGGGCTACAGCGACTACCGCACCCCGATCAGCGGCTACTACCAATGCGGCTCGGGCACCCACCCGGGCGGTTGCATCACCGGGGCCCCGGGGCTGCTCGCCAGCAAGGCGATCCTCTCCGACCGGCGCAGCTGACCCCCGCGAACTAACGGGGCCGCGACTAAGGGCCCCGCGATCGACGGGCCCCGTGGACTGACCGGTTTGCTGACGGTCGGACTGACTGTGCTGGGCGTGTCGACGGCCGCTCCCGCCTTCGCCCATCAGCTCAGCCGCGGTGCGGCCGACGTCTCGACTGGGGAGTTCTTCCTGCTCGGGGTGCAACACATGCTGCTCGGCTGGGACCACCTGCTCTTCATCGCCGGGGTGCTCTTGCTCTCGCGGACCTGGCAGATGGCGGCGAAGCTCATCACCGTCTTCGTCCTCGGGTACCTCGCACTCTTCCCCCGCGTCGGCGACACCGTCGATCTCACCCTGCCCGCGGGCAGCACCTGCTCGGTGGAGATCAACACCGACCCGCTGCCCACGGGGGCGTTGGGCGATCCGCCGTTGCAGGGCTTCTGGGAGCCGACTGAGACCACGCCCATCCGGACCTTTGAACACGCGCGCACCGACGGCTCCCTCACGATCTATTACCCCAGGAGCGCCGGTTCGACCGAGCTCGCCGCGATCGAGTCGTTGGCGCTGTCCGCGGAGGGTCGCGGCATCCTCGCCGGGAGCGCCTCGCAGCAACAAGTCGACTACCGCTTCAAGACCTTCCACGAGGTGCTGGTGTGCACTGAGTTCGAGGAGGAGACGATGCGGCGCTTCGCGCAGGCCTGGTTCGCCACATTGTGATCGCGGCGCCGAGCGCCGTGGCCCTAGGCGCCGAGCGCCGTGCAGTGGTGCAGTTTTCAGGCACACGCTGACTCGACCTTGAATCGTTGGCCCTGGCGGCGGGGGCGCCCTACCCTCCTCTGCATGCGTGTACGCCGTCTCGTGGTGACCGCCGGGTGCACGGCGGCCGCTTTGTGGGTGGCCGAGCCAGCCCAGGCCCATCCCCTCGGTCGCTTGGGCGATTCGATGTCGCACGCGCAGTTCTTCTGGCTGGGCGCCCAGCAGGTGCTCCTGGCCGTGCCGCTGCTTCTCTGCCTCGTGGGCCTGCTGCTGCTGGCGCGCAGTGGCCGGATCGCTTGGCAGCTGGTGGGCACGCTGTGTGCCTTCCTCGCCCTGGCGATGGTCAGCGGATCGCTCGGTGGCCTCGCCGTGCCGGCCGCCATCATCGACCTGGCCAACGCGACGAGCGTGGCCTTCGTCGGGGGCATCGTGCTGACCAAGATGCGGCTCAACCGGCTGGTGCAGCTCGTGCTTGCGGCCGTGTTCGGGATTTTCCACGGCCTCGGCTTCGCGAGTCGCTTCAGCGAACTCGTGATCAGCGCCGGGCTCGAGACCAAGGTCGCGCTTTATGCCGCGGGCGTCGGGTTCGGGCTCGCCGCCTTGATCGCGGTGGTCGCCGGGCTCGGGATCGCCTTGGGATTGGATGATCCCGGCCGTCGGTTGGCGCTGAACGTGCCCGCCGGGCTCACCCTCATCGGGGGCGCGATCTTGGCCTTCTCGGCCGCGATGTATCTCGCGCTCTTTCCCACGATGGGGGACACGGTCGAGCTCACCCTGCCCCGAGACAGCGCCTGTCAGATCGAGCCGAACACCGACCCGCTGGGGGTCGGCACCGCCGGCACAGTGCCGCTGCGCGGCTTCTGGCCCCCGGGGGAGGTGACGCCCTCCCAGGTGTTCACACATGCCCGCGCCGACGGGTTCCTCACCATCGTCATTCCGCGCGACGCCGATCCGTCGGTCCTCTCTGCGCTGAAGGAGCTCAGCGAGTCCCCGGAGGGCAAGGGGGTCCTCATCGGGACCGGCATGGAGACGCTGAAGACCTATCGGCTGACCACCTATCACGAGGTGATGGAGTGTGAGTCCTTCGACGAGCAGACGATGCGGAAGTTCATCGACGCCTGGTTCCTGACCCTCTGACCGGCTTCTGTGTGTGTCCGGGTGAGCCTTTGGGCCTCTGCCCTTGGGCCTGGCCGGAGTTGCGAGCCGTGGTTTCGGGCCGCGGTTTCGGGGCCGTAGTCTCGGCCCGTACCCTCGGTCTGGGCGGCGCCAGCCGTCGACTTGGTGAAGGAGGTCTCGGTGGCGGGTGGCCTAGCGGCACTGTTGGACGATGTCGCGGCGTTGGCGAAGCTGGCTGCGGCCAGTGTCGACGATGTCGGGGCTGCCGCCGGGCGAGCGAGCGCCAAGGCTGCGGGAGTCGTCGTCGACGACACCGCGGTGACCCCGCGCTATGTGCAGGGCTTCGCCGCCGAGCGCGAGTTGCCGATCATCAAGAAGATCGCGATCGGGTCGCTGCGCAACAAGTTGCTCTTCATCGTCCCGGCGGCCCTCCTGCTGAGCCAGTTCCTCCCGTGGGCGCTCACGCCGCTGCTGATGCTGGGCGGCACCTACCTCTGTTATGAGGGTGCGGAGAAGATCTGGGAGCACTTCACCGGTCATCACGAACCCCTGATCGAGGGGACCCCCGAAGAGGCCGCGACCGGGGGCCGCGCCGACGGGGAGCAGGCAATTCCCGCCGCGATGGACAGCAAGGCGCACGAGGACCAGATGGTCGCGGGAGCGATCCGCACCGACTTCATCCTCTCGGCCGAGATCATCGTGATCGCCCTCAACGAGGTCGCCGACCAGACGTTTGTCTCCCGTTCGGTCATCCTCGCGGTGGTCGCGCTCGCGATCACGCTGCTCGTCTATGGCGTGGTCGGCCTGATCGTGAAGATGGACGACATCGGACTCAGCTTGGCGCAGCGGAGCTCGGCGGCCGCCCAACGCGTCGGCCTGCTCCTAGTGCGGGCGATGCCCAAGCTGCTCAGCACCCTGTCCCTTATCGGCATCGTGGCGATGCTCTGGGTCGGTGGCCACATCTTGTTGGTCGGGGCCGACGATCTCGGCTGGCACGGCCCCTATGCGCTGGTGCACCACGCCGAAGAGGCCGTCCACCACGCTGTCGATGGTGTTGCCCACGCGCTGAGTGGCGCGGCCGGGTGGCTGGTCAACACCGGCGCCTCCGCACTGGTGGGCTTCGTGATCGGGTCGCTCGTCGTCGGGGTCATGCTGCTGGTGCCCGGACGGCAACCCGCCGCGGAGTCGGCCGGGCACTGAGCCGGCGGTCGACTGGTGCCCGAGTCCGGCGGAGCGATCGATTCAATCACCGCTCACGTCGACGGGGGCGCGGGCTTCGAGACCGTGTTGACTGCCGCCGCGGTCGCCGAGCCCCGGTGGCGCGAGGTCTTCCACGTCGGGATGCCAACGACCGCCGCGTGGCGCGCAGCGGGGGGTTCGGCGCTGATCGACGAGGTCGTGAGCATCGGCCGGAGTGGCTGGCTCAACCTGGCCGGTTTGTTGGCCCAAGAGCGCAGCGGGGGCAGCCTGGAGGCGGTGCGCGCCCTGATCGAGCGGCTCGCTCCCGAGCGCTTGCAGGCCGTGCTCGCCGGCTCTCGGGCCGAGCAC
>JBAQXA010000408.1:0-4093 GCA_049299195.1 Nocardioides sp. | reverse complement strand
GCCCTCGCTGTCCCCCGAGCAACGACAGGCTGCTCTGGCCAAGGCCGCTGTCGCACGCCAAGAACGCGCCGAAGTGAAGAACCGGTTGCGTCACGGTGGGACCACCCTTTTTGAGGTCATCACCCAGGCGCAACACGACGAAACGATCGCCAAGATGCGCGTCTATGACGTGCTGCAGTGCCTGCCTGGTCTCGGCAAGGTGCGCGCGCGCCAGATGATGGAGCGCGTCGGGATCGCCGAGAGTCGCCGCATGCGCGGCTTGGGGGCCAAGCAGATCGAAGGGCTCAAGCGCGAGTTCGGCCTGCGTGTCTGACACCGCCCGGGCCAACCGGCTGGTCGTGCTCGCCGGCCCCACCGCAGTCGGCAAGGGCACCGTGGTCGCCGCCGTGCGCGCCCATCACCCCGAGGTGTGGATCTCGGTGTCGGCCACCACCCGCAACCCGCGTCCGGGAGAGGTCGACGGCCAGCACTACTGGTTTGTCTCCGAAGACGAGTTCGACCGGCTGGTCAACGAAGGCCAAATGCTGGAGTGGGCGATCGTGCATGGCGCCGCGCGCTACGGCACGCCGCGGGCACCGGTCGAAGCGGCCCTCGCGGCGGGCCGATTGGCGCTGCTGGAGATCGACATCCAGGGCGCGCGCCAAGTCCGCCAGCGGATGCCGGAGGCGCTGTTGGTGTTTTTGCGGCCGCCCTCGTGGGACGAGTTGGTGCGTCGGCTCATCGGACGCGGCACCGAGACCCCCGCCGAGCGTGAGCGTCGCTTGGACACTGCCCGGGCCGAATTGGCCTCGGAGGAGGAGTTTGACGTCACGGTGGTCAACCATGAAGTTCACGCTGCGGCGGATGAGTTGGTAACCTTGATGATGCGCTCTTGGTGACTTCTCTTGAGTTTTCGCCAAAACGCCACCGTTCTCTGATCCCAACCCCTTTGTGAGGCTGCTTCGTGTCCGCCGCTACTCCTGCCGCCGAGGGCATTACCAACCCCTCGATCGACGACCTGCTGACCAAGACCGACAGCAAGTACAAGCTGGTCCTCTACAGCGCCAAGCGCGCCCGCCAGATCAACGCCTACTACTCCCAGCTGGGTGAAGGCCTCTTGGAGTACGTCGGCCCGCTCGTCGATACCCACGTGCAGGAGAAGCCGCTCTCGATCGCGCTTCGTGAGATCAACGAAGACCTGCTCACCTGCGAGGACATCGACCCGGCTGAGCTGGCCGCAGAAGAAGAGGCCGCGCGGGCACTCGCCGTCGCCGACCCCTTCGCCGCCCAACTCTGACCCTCCACGTCACGACCTACGGCCACGGCACCGAGACTCATCCCGCACCATGACCGAGCCCGAGCTCACCACGGCGAGACCCGCACGTGTGGTGCTCGGGGTCTCCGGTGGCATCGCGGCCTACAAGGTCTGCGAACTGCTTCGCCTGCTGGTTGAGCATGGCGACGACGTCACGGTCGTGCCCACCCAGGCTGCCCTTGAGTTCGTGGGTGCCGCAACCTGGTCGGCACTGAGCGGTCGGCCGGTGGCCACCGACGTGTGGACAGCTGTCCACGAGGTGCCGCACGTGCGCATCGGCCAGCAGGCCGACCTCGTCGTGGTCGCGCCGGCCACCGCGGACTTGCTGGCAAGGGCCGCCCATGGCCTCGCCGACGACCTGCTCACCAACACGCTGCTGACGGCCCGCTGCCCGGTCGTGTTCGCTCCGGCCATGCACACCGAGATGTGGGAACACCCCGCGACTCGCGCCAACGTCGCCCTGCTGCGTGAGCGCGGCAACCTCGTGATCGAACCGGCCGTGGGGCGCCTCACCGGCGCTGACTCGGGCAAGGGTCGACTCCCAGAGGCCGCCGCGATCAATGCGGTTCTGCGTGATCTGCTCGACAGCGGTCGACGGGAGCTGGATCTGGCCGGTCGGCGTGTGGTCGTCAGTGCCGGTGGGACCCGGGAGTTCCTCGACCCGGTGCGGTTCATCGGCAACCGTTCCTCGGGGCTCCAGGGCTACGCCCTGGCCTCAGCTGCCGCGGCCCGCGGGGCTGAAGTGGTGCTGATCGCTGCCAATACGTCCCTGCCCGACCCCGCCGGAGTCGACGTACGCCGGGTGGTCACGACCGCCGACCTGCGCGCGGCCGTGCTCGCCGAAGCCACGCTTGCCGACGCCGTGGTGATGGCGGCGGCGCCCGCCGACTTCCGTCCGACCGGCTCCAGCGACACCAAGATCAAGAAGAGCGAGGACGGGTCTGCCCCAGTCATCGAGCTGACCCAGAACCCCGACATCCTCAAGGAGCTCGCCCACGAGCGCCCCCGGGCCGATGCGGTGATCGTCGGTTTCGCGGCCGAGACCGGCGATGAGACCGGCAGCGTCTTGGAGTTGGCCCAGGCCAAGCTGCGCCGCAAGGGCTGCGACCTGTTGGTCGTCAATGATGTGAGTGGCGGGGCGGTCTTCGGATCCCCGGACAACACGGCGGTGATCCTCGCCACCGATGCCGAGCCGGAGTCGGTGCCGCTGGGCAGCAAAGCGCAGTTGGCCCACCGCATCTGGGACCGGGTGGCCGCACGCTGGCAGCGTTGAGCCGGCCCCGCCCAATCCACCTAGCTGGTCGAGGCACAGACGATTGTCTGCGCCGCTGCGATTCATGGCACGATCTGGCCTGTGACGGGACGCCTTTTCACCTCTGAGTCAGTGACCGAGGGCCATCCGGACAAGATCGCCGACCAGATCAGCGACACCGTTCTTGATGCCATGCTCGAGCAGGACCCGCACAGCCGGGTGGCCTGCGAAACCCTC
Organism: Nocardioides sp.; assembly: GCA_049299195.1. Lineage (GTDB taxonomy): Bacteria > Actinomycetota > Actinomycetes > Propionibacteriales > Nocardioidaceae > Nocardioides. The sequence continues at coordinate 1,310 of JBAQXA010000408.1, read as the reverse complement.
CTCACGACCGGCTTGGTGGTGGTCGCGGGCGAGGTAACGACGGAGGCCTACGTCCCGATTGCCCAGTTGGTGCGCGACAAAATCATGGCGATCGGCTACAACGACGGCGCGATGTACTTCGATGGGCGCTCGTGCGGCGTGCAGATCGCGTTGGGACAGCAGTCACCCGATATCGCTCAGGGTGTGGACTCAGGCCACGAGAGCCGCACGGGGTCGGTGGACGCCAAGGACAAGCAGGGCGCCGGCGACCAGGGCTTGATGTTCGGCTATGCCTGTGACGACACCCCCGAGCTGATGCCGCTGCCGATCATGATCGCCCACCGGCTCGCCGAGCGTCTGACGGAGGTGCGCAAGGACGGCACGGTCCCTTACCTGCGTCCCGACGGCAAGACCCAGGTCACCATCGAGTACGACGCCGAGGACCGGCCCGTGCGCGTCGACACGATCGTGGTCTCGACCCAGCATCAAGACGGCATCGACCTTGCCTCGCAGCTGGAGGTCGACCTCAAGAAGCACGTCATCGACCCGGTGTTGCGACGCTTCCAGATCCCCTTCTTTGGCTACCGGATGCTGGTCAACCCGACCGGCAAGTTCGTCATCGGCGGCCCCATGGGTGATGCCGGCCTAACCGGACGCAAGATCATCGTCGACACCTATGGCGGCATGGCCCGGCACGGTGGCGGCGCCTTCTCCGGCAAGGACCCGTCCAAGGTGGACCGGTCGGCTGCCTATGCCATGCGGTGGGTGGCAAAGAACGTCGTTGCCGCCGGGCTGGCGCGCCGCTGCGAGGCCCAAGTCGCTTATGCCATCGGCAAGGCCGCGCCGGTCGGTGTCTTCATCGAGACCTTCGGCACCGGGGTCATCCCCGATGAGCAGATTCAGGAAGCCGTGTTGAGCGTCTTCGACCTGCGCCCGGCCGCCATCATCGAGGAGCTCGACCTGCTGCGTCCGATCTACGCCAAGACCGCGGCCTACGGTCACTTCGGGCGGGAGTTGCCCGAGTTCACGTGGGAGCGGACCGACCGAGCCGAGGCACTGCGGGCGGCTGCCGGCCGCTGACGGTTGGCTTGGCCCCTAGGGCTGTCGGCCCGGTCTGGTAGGACGGTGCCGTTGTGAGTGACTCCTCGCCCAGCCCATCGTCGGCCCCGCCGCTTCTGCCGGAGGCCGATGTCGTCGACGCCGCGCCCCGGCCACTGGCGCGGGTGCTGGTTGACGTTGCTCCCGCGCACCTGGACCGTCTCTTCGACTACCTCATCCCCGCCGAGCTCGCCGACCAGGTCCGGCCCGGCGTTCGCGTCAAGGTGCCGTTT
>JBAQXA010000407.1:0-5215 GCA_049299195.1 Nocardioides sp. | reverse complement strand
GGTGTTCGGCTCAACGCCGATACCGACAATGACGAGGTCGGTGGGAATTGATTCGCCACTGGACAGGAACACCTCGCGGACCCTGCCGTCACCTGATAGAGCTTCGACCAGCGCGCCCGTCCGGATGTTCACGCCCTCCTCCCGGTGGATCCGGTCGAAGAACGCCGATACAGCGGGGGCGGTGACCCGTTCGAGGACGCGCTCGGTCGCCTCGAGTACAGTGACCTCCAGACCGAGCGCACGCAATGAGGCGGCCGTCTCCAGTCCGATGTAGCCGCCGCCGATGATCACAGCCCGACACCCGGGGCTGGTGGCCTCTCGGATCATCTCGACGTCCGCAGCGGTGCGTAGGTAGTAGACGCCGACCAGGTCGGCCCCCGGGATGGAAAGCCGTCGAGGGCGGGCCCCAGTGCACAGCGCGAGCTTGTCGTAGGGCAGCGCGTCGCCGGTGCTCAACACGAGATGACCAGCCGAGCGGTCGATCGCCTCCACCTTCGCATTCAGGAGTTGGATCCCCTGCTCGGTGTAGAATTTGGCGCTGCGGATCGCGAGTTCGTCGAGCGTGCTCTTCCCCGCCAGGTAACCCTTCGACAGCGGCGGGCGTTGATAGGGCAGCGCCGACTCCTCGCCGATGAGGACGATCTCACCGGTCCACCCTTCCTGGCGCAGACTGGCCGCGAGTTGGGCCCCGGCATGGCCGGCCCCGACGATGAGGGCCCGCTGCGAGGTCATGCGCTGGATTTCGGGGTGAGGCGGACCATCATCTTGCTGATGCCCCTCACGAAATTGGACTGCACGTACTCTGGCTCGCCGACGACCTCGATATTGTCGAAACGGGGAAGCAACTCCTCCCACAGGATCCGCAGCTGGAGCTCGGCCAGCCGGTTGCCCATACAACGATGGACGCCGAAGCCGAAGGAGATGTGGTTGCGGGCGTTGGCCCGGTCGATGATGAACTCATCGGGCCGTTCGAACACGCGCTCGTCGCGGTTGCCCGAGGCGTACCACATCACTACTTTGTCGCCCTTGCGGATGAACTGCCCGTTCAGAATGGTGTCGGCCTTGGCGACCCGGCGCATATAAGCCAGCGGGGTTTGCCACCGGATGATCTCCGAGCCCATGTTGGGGATCAGGTCGGGGTTTGCCTTCAGCTTCTCGAACTGATCGGGGAAGCGGTTCAGCGCAAGAACACCGCCGCTCATCGAGTTGCGGGTCGTGTCGTTGCCTCCGACGATCAGCAGCACGAGGTTGCCCAAGAATTCCATCGGGCGGTCGATCAGGTCCTTGGTGTTCTCGTTGCTCTGCAACATGGTGATCAGATCGAAGCCGGGTTCCTCCCCGGCAGCCATCCGCGCTGCCTTGTCGTGCCAGAGAGCGCTGAGACCTCGCGCCATGTCGCGCATGCCGGGGAACACCTCGTCGTTGTCCGAGGGCCCGCCGTTGGCTTGCTCCAGCGACGTCGCGAGATCTGACCAGTAGACGAGCTTGCGACGCTGCTCGTACGGGAAGTCCAGAAGGGTGGCAAGCATCCGAGCGGTCAACTCGATCGAGACGTTCTGCACCCAGTCGAACGGCTGATCCACGGGCAGGTCGTCCAGCACCTCCTGCACACGCGATCGAATCAGCCCCTCCATCTCACGCAGGTTCTTCGGCGCAACAACGCCTTGGACAGCGGCCCGCTGCGCGTCGTGGCGTGGCGGATCCATCGCGATGAACATCGCGATATCAAGGAAACGAGGCGGGGCCCCGATGACAATGAACGGCTCGGCGGAGAAGAGCTCGTGGTTCTTGTCCACGGCCACGATGTCGGCATGCCGCGTGACAGACCAGAACGGACCGAACGCACTGTTGGGCTGGTAGTGGACCGGCGCCTCGTTGCGCAAGCGCTCGAAGTAGGACTGCCAGCGCCCCTGGCGATAGAGAAAAGGGTTGCTGAGGTCGATGTCGGCGAGCTCGACGTCCTCGACCGGCGGGATAGGACTCTCGACGAAGAGCTTCTCTCCGTTCGTCCCGGTCACCCATCGCCGGGTCTTGTCATACAGATGCGCGCCCTGGATCTGCAGATCCATCGGGATGGTCGACTGAACCTTGGCGGTGATTGCTTCAGGAATCTTCATCAGGTCTTAACCGTTTCTCGCCGTCACATCTGGAATTCGGGTAGTTCGACGATCAAGCCGTCCCACGCCGCCGACGCCGCCATCTGGCAGGACAGCCGGGAGGTCGGCTGGCGCTCGGGGTTCATCGCGAGCATCTCCTCCTCCTCGGGACCCGAGAGGCCGACCTGCTCGGACCATTGCGGATCGACGATCACATGACAGGTACCGCACGCGGCTTCGCCTCCGCAGTCGCCGTCGATGCCGGGCACCGCGTTGTTGGTCGCGACCTGCATCAGCGACTGCCCTTCCTCGATGGGCGCCTCGTGCTTCTGGCCATCGTGGGAGACAAAGGTGACAACTGCCATAGCCAACTCCTGGATACGTCGTCTTCAATGTGAACTTGGTCAAAGTGTTGTCGAAGACGAGCGCGGCGGCTATGTTCGGCAGAGTCAGAAACTTGTGAATTCGGCTCAAAGGGGACCAGGGTGAACCTCAACGAGGAGGGTGTGCCTCCACTCATGTTCGCGCAATTGCTCGAGAGCCAAGCACTCGACTCAGACGCTGTCGCGCGGCTTCGCAACATCATGGCTCGCGAAGGAATCGACGAGACGACGTTGATCCAGCGGAACATCCAGGCCCCGATACGGTGGTTTCGCGAGGTGTACCCCGCACTCGATGTCGACCAGGCAACTACGCTCGGCTTCGCGTTCGCCGAGCAGGCTCAGTTGACGTCCTTTGGCCCGTTGAGCTTTCCTCTGGTCAGTGCAGGTTCGGTAGCCGAGATCGTCGAGCTGCTCACCTATCTGCCTTTGATCTCGACGGCCCTCAGCCCACAGTTCCACCCAAGAGACGAGGGGCTTACTGTGGGGCTCAGCGCACATACAGGCGATCCGGCCCTGAACTGCCTGGTCGTCGCGTACAGCGGGTCGGCGCTCCTGCGCCTGCTTGACATGCTCGCTGGCGATGTGCCGACCGTCACCCTCCATCTGAGCTGGTCGGCGCCGAACTTTCTGGCCAATCATGAGGACGCCCTAGCTGGGCGCCTGTACTTCGACGCTCCGACGTCATTCCTTCGTGTCCCCGCGGATACCCTCAACGAGGTATGTAGGTTCTCCGATCCCGTCGCCTATCGCCTCGCCATCGTTGATCTGCAGCAAACCCTCGAACAGCGAAGCAGAACCACGTCTTTCTCGGAGAAGGTGCGACGGCTCCTGGAGGAGGATCCCGGCAAACGAAGTAACGACTGGGTCGCACACGAGCTCTCGATATCCCGTAGCACACTCAAGCGGCGCCTGTCCGAGGAGGGGACCACCTTTCGCGAGTTGCGCGAATCATTCCTGCGTGATCGTGCGATGCTGCGGCTGCTCGACCGATCGATGTCGGTGAGTGAGATCGCTGCGGATCTCGGATACAGCGACCTCGCCAACTTCTCTCACGCCTTCAAGCGGTGGACTGGTCGCTCTCCACGCGAATTTCGGCACGAATAACCTACCCGTCCCGCCGCTGGTATAAAAAAGGCTGCGCGAAGTGGTGGACTTCGGATCAGCCTCGAACATGCACAGTGATCAGCGAGTCATATTGAGAATACTAGCTTGCCCGACCGCGGCGCCCAACTATCGGCTGTCCGCCAGATGTCGGCGCATGTTCGGCCCGTCCAGGGCGATGATCTCGGCGCCGGCGACGATCCGGTTGAGGATCGATTCGGCGATGACCGCGTCCTGGAGCGACTTGTACCAGTCCGGCGGATCGAACTGCGAGGTCACCAGAGTCGAACCTCGACCTTCACGAGCGGCCAGGATGTTGAGCAACTCGGCCGCGGTGTGCGCAGCCACCGGCGTCGTCAGGAAGTCATCCAGGACCAGCAGGTCACAGTTGTGCAGATCCGTCAGGAAATCCAACCGCCGCTGCGAGGTCGGTTCCAACACGGCGAGCCGGTTGGCCAGATCGTCGAGCCGGAAGAACCTCGCGCTGTAGTACTTTCGGCACGCGGCATTGAGCAGTGCCAGAGCCACATAGGTCTTGCCCACGCTGGACTGACCGAGCACGACAAGATTGCGGGTCGACTCGATCCATTGACAGCTGGAAAGCCGTGCGATTAGCTCCCGATTGAGGTTGCGGTCAGCCAGATAACGGATCTCTTCTACGCAGGCATCAGGGTTTGGCGTTCTGGAGGCCTTGAGTAGTTTCTGGGTCCGACGTTCCTGTCTGGCCGTGATCTCCTTATCCAGCGCGTGGAAGATCTTCTGGGAGAAGGTCCACTCGTCGCAGGCGGGATCGTTGGCCAGCTCGATGACGGTCTGCCCGAACGCGGTCATACGCAGCTGCGTGAACAACGGCATGTCCGCGTCGGTGAGGTGACGATCGATCACTTGGCCCCTCCCTCATCCGTCAAGTCGGCTCCGGTGGCTCCGGTCAAGGCAGAAAGGCTGAACTGCTCGGGCCCGGCCAGATGCGCCCCGGTGGTGTCGCGCTGTCCCGCCGGTGGCGCTACCGACGCAGCAGTCGCTGGTTCCGCCGCGGTGGTCGGTCGTGCGGCGGCCTGGGCCCGCAGCGCCGCCAGGCGTTGCTTGACCGCGGTGTAGGAGATCGCCCGTCGGGTCTGTTCGGAGACAAGTTGCCCGCAAGCCCGCTCGAGGAGTTGTTTGTCGCTCTTCCCCAGGGCGAGGATGTTCTGGCACGAGCGGTAGCCCTGGGCCTCTGTCAACGGCCAGTTTGATGTCCCCGCTGGTGGCCAGGTAAAAGTCCCCACCCTGTGCGGGATGTTCTAGGTGGGTGGTACCTCCGTTCGGTGTGTCATGCGGTAGGAATCGCCGTCGGTGATGACGATGGTGGCGTGGTGTAGGAGCCGGTCGAGGATGCTGGCGGCGGTGGTGTGTTCGGGCAGGAATCGTCCCCATTGTTCGAAGGGCCAGTGACTGGCGATCGCGAGGGAGCGGCGTTCGTAGGCGCCGGCGACGAGCCGGAACAGCAGTTGGGTGCCGGTGTCGTCGAGCGGGGCGAATCCGATCTCGTCGAGGATGAGCAGGTCTTGGCGTAGCAGGGTGTCGATGGTTTTGCCGACGGTGTTGTCAGCCAGTCCGCGATACAGGGTCTCCACGAGGTCGGCGGCGGTGAAGTAC
>JBAQXA010000406.1:0-1616 GCA_049299195.1 Nocardioides sp. | reverse complement strand
GACGGTGTATGTCGGCCTGGCGAACTCGGCGCGCACCCTCAGCGTGAGCCTCCACCTCACCGGCGATCGCGCGGAGATCGTCGCGTCGACCTGCGCGGCGGCCCTGCGGTTGTTGACTGAGGCGCTCGGCGGCTCTCCGCCATCCCAGTGATGGGCCCAGTGAAGGGGCCCGGTAAAGGGGAGGGTGAGAGCGCGGACCGCAGCGATCGCCGGGAATGGATTCGTGGCGTGTCGGCTTGTGAGCACCAGTGGTCCGGTAGCGTTGGCCACCATTGCCCGATGAGCTTGCCCAGTGAGCTTGCACAGTGAGCTTGCCCGATGAGCTTGCCCAGTAGCAGGAGGACCGAGATGGTGTTGTTCCGCCGCACGCTGGGCGAGGTGCTCCGCACCCGCCGGGTACAGCGCGGAATGACCCTGCGCGAAGTCTCCGCCGAAGCTCGCGTCTCCCTTGGCTACATCTCCGAGATCGAGCGCGGCCAAAAAGAGGCTTCGTCGGAGCTCCTCGCGTCTCTGTGCACGGCGCTCGAAGCGCCGCTCTCCTCGGTCCTGCGGGAGGTGAGCGAAGCCGTGGCAGTCGAAGAAGCAAGCCGTGCCCTCGCCGGAGCAGCCGCCGTGCAGCCGCTCGACCTGGCCAGCCACGCCGTGCGCACCCCGGCCAGCGCCGCCGGTGAAGTCGTCGCCTCGGCCGCCTGATTCAAAAGTTCCGCGCTCCGCCGGCTGGGAGGCTGTGGTGGTTTGCGGTCAGGGTGTCGGCTGGCAATGCGGGCACCAATAGCAGGCCCGCTCGCGCTGTCGCGGTGTTGCTAGGCCGGGTGCCTCTGGCGCTTCTGGCTCCGCCGGCCCCGTGGACCCGTCGGTGGCAAACATGGCGACCTCAATGAGGGTGCGGCAGCGGCGGCAAGGCCGCCGATCGCGTCGATAGACCCAGAAGCGTTGCCCGTCGCGGAGGTCGCCCGTGGTGGCCTGGACGGCCCGGCGCCGGTTGAGGTCCAGCATCTGTTGCACCTGTCCCACCAGGCGCGACAGCCTGGGGATCTCCCCGACCGGGGTCTGCGGGTGGACCCCTTGCAGGAAGCAGACCTCGGCGGCATACATGTTGCCGACTCCAGCGAGGTTGCGCTGATCGAGCAGGGCTGCATGAATGCTTCGCTGCGGTTCCGCCAGGAGCCGGCGAACGGCCTCCTCGGCGTCCCAGTCGGAGCCCAACAGATCGGGGCCGAGGTGACCGACGACCGAGCCTTCGGCAGCGGTGGGGACCAACTCCACGATGCCGAGGCTAAAGCCCACAGCGGTGTGATCGGTCGTGCCCAGCAGCACGCGGGCCTGGTGCACGGGCCGCCGCCAGCGGGCGCCGGGTGCGTAGACCTGCCAGGCGCCTTCCATCTTGAGGTGGGTATGCAGGGAGATGTCGCCATGCTCCTCGTGCCGCAGGCGCGTCAGCAGGTGCTTGCCGCGCGCCACCGTGTTGATGACGTCGGCGCCGACGAGATCGACGGTCGCTAGCTGGGGGACCCGGAAGTCACACACGGCAAGCCGGGCCCCGCTCAGTGCCTGATCCAGCTTGCGGGCCGCGCGCCAGACGGTGTCGCCCTCAGGCACGAAGCCGCAACCCTTGC
>JBAQXA010000405.1:0-1550 GCA_049299195.1 Nocardioides sp. | reverse complement strand
GCCGGGGCCAACGTGGGCACCCAGGGCGGCGCCCACCTCTCCGCACACGACTTCGCGGCCTTCCAGCCCCGCGGCAAGGCGCGTGGCAAGCCGCTCGGCGAGTTCGGTGGCTGCCCGATCGTTGGCCAGATGGGCCACGCCGACATCGACCCGCCGCGCACCGGCAGCGGCGACGGCAAGGTCGGCTAGGCGACTCAGCGCCCGCGCCGAGGTGCGCACCTTCTCCAGCGATGTCACCGCTCCGTCTTCGATCACCAGCAGCGGCTTGACCGAGAGAGCGCTGCCGACAAGCGCCGCCGCCGCGCCCACGCGCCCACCGCGACGCAAGTACTCCAAGGTGTCCACATAGAAGTACGACGACACCTCAGCCGCCCGCGCCTGTGCGGCCCGCGCCACCTCAGCGCCATCGGCGCCGGCATCTCGCGCGGCCGCCGCCGACAACACGGCAAAGCCGGTGCCAATGCCGACTTGCCGCGAGTCGACGCAATGCACGGGCACCTCAACCTCGCGGGCCGCCAGTTGGGCGGACTCGAAGGTGCCGCTCATCTCGGCCGACAGATGCACCGACACGATCTCGGTTGCCCCAGCCGCGATGGCCGCGCGATAGGCGGCCGCGAAGGTTGCCGGAGCCGGACGTGAGGTGCTGACCGGGCGGAAGGCGGCCAAGGCTTCGGCCACCAACGCGGGCGTGGCCCCGCCTGGGGTGCCCTCCTCCAGGCACTCCGCGCCCAGCACGACCTGCAGCGGAACCACCGTGATGGCCCGGTCGAGCGCGACTTCAGCCGAAAGGCTGGCTGTGGAGTCGGTGACCAACGCAACAGCCATGCTGCGAAGGTTACCGGTCGCGGGAGCCCTGGGCCGTGCGCCAGGTGTTCACGAGCTGGACGTATTTGTCCCGGCTCGATTCCGCGGCCGCCGCGCGGGTCAGCGCTTCCGTGTGCACCGCGAGCGCTTCGTCGTTCCACAGCGATCGGCCCACCGCGAATCCGACGTAGCCATCGGTGGCTGCACCCACCCGAAGCCAGTCCTCGACGCGCGCCAGCGACTCCCCGCGACCCAGGACGACGCAGGAGACATCGGGACGCCCCTCCGCCCGAGCAACCTCGACGACTTCACGGGCCGCGCCCGGATCGTCGAGCCCTTCGACCTTCCACATCACCGGATCAGCACCGGCCGCACGCAGTTGGCGCATGGCGGTCACCATCAGCTCGGGCCGGCGTCGCTGCTCCCACTCCTGCGGTCGATCGGCATAGTCAACGCGTTGGGCGTCGGTCATCGGCACCAACACCTCGGCCATCAGCGGCACCCCCTGGGTCAGGCACCAGTCGGAGAGCCGGGCCAAGGTCTCGGCCTGCCGGGCATTGCGCTCGGCGTCGCCGCCTGCGTTGTAGCGCAACAAGACCTTGAGCAGGTCTGCTTGCAGGGTGTCGACGAGCCGCGGCAGCGCATCGTCGTATTCCAGGCTCAGCTCGGCCTGGCCGCTGCGCTCGACGGGGGCGATGACGCGCGCCCCGAGGGCGTGCGCGCGGGCCGCGAGCGGCGCGCCGTAC
>JBAQXA010000404.1:0-3559 GCA_049299195.1 Nocardioides sp. | reverse complement strand
GGGCTGCAACGCACCATCGATGCGGTGGTGCGTGAGGCCCGGCGTCCGGTGCGTACCGACCTCGCGGCCTCGTGCGACGCGACCAGCATCGTGCGCGAGCGGGTGCGCTTTTGGAGCGCCCTCGCCGAGGATCAGGGCCGCCGGATGGTTGCCGACGTACCGATGCTGGAGTTCCAGGTTCCGGTCGCCGGCGACGACCTCGCGGACGCAGTGGATGTGTTGATCGACAACGTGTTCGCCCACACCCCCGAGGGAGTGCCCTTCGCCGTGACGCTGCGGCCCTCGCAAGACGGCGGCGAGCCGGTGGCCACTCACGTCAACCTCACGGTCGAGGACAAAGGCCCCGGCATCTCCGATGACCCCGGGCCGCGTGTGCGCACCGGCAGCACCGGGTTGGGGCTCGACATCGTGCGCCGGATGGCGACCGGCTGCGGCGGGTCGTTGACCGTGGGCCCCGGCGGTGGAGCACTCGCCAGCGGACGGCAAGCGAGCGGCACGCGGGTCGACGTCCATCTGCCGCTGCTGCGCATCAATCCCTAGAGCCTGCTGGGTCTCGCCGGCAGCGCTTAGTCGTCGTCCCCGTGGTCGTCGCCCCCGTGGTCGTCCCCGTGGTCGTCCCCGTGGTCGTCAGCGTCGTCCCCGTGGTCATCGTGATCGCTGTCGCGGTCGTCGTCACGGTCGTCGCCCTTGGTGGAGCGCTCGTCGTCGCGGTCATCGTCGGAGTTGGCGCCCGAGCCCCGGGAGCTTCCCGAACCGGTCGAAGCGGGAGCCGGGAGGATCACGTTTTGCACCACGTCGGTCACGCAGAACTTGCCTTCACGGTGGGCCGGCGCCTTGCACTTCTTGAACTTGACCACCGGCTTGGGCTTCTCGGTCGCCGGTGCGGCCTCCGGGCTGCGCGGTTGAGCGACCGTGATCTGGTCGGTCTGCCCGGTGTTGGCGGCCAGGCGATAAGCCCAGACCGAAGCGGTCACCCCAAACACGGCGGCAACGGCGGCAATGAGGGCAGTCAGACGCTTCATGTGCCCAGCATGACTGGACCACTGCTATGCGCGCGATTGGAGAACGTCAAGTGATCGTCAAGAAGCGGCCGCGGAGTTGGTTGAGCATTCCTTAACCCCGTGATGAGCCGGCCTTGCTGCGGGCTCGGTCATCATGGTCTGGTGAGCTACTCCTCTCGGACCCGCGACTTCTACCGCGTGCTGGTGTCCTCAGTGACGGGCCTCGCCAGCGTCGGCGCACTGTCTGCCACCGGCCTGATCGCCGGCCACTCCGCGGCTGACTACGAAGCGGACCAGGTCGCGAAGGCGGCCAAGGAGCGCGCCGAATACGACGCCTACCTCGCCCAGAAGGCGGCCTACGAAGCTGCCGTCGCGGCGGCGGAGAAGCCACGGATCATCTGGAAGAAGCGCCCCACCAAAACCCGCACCAGCGTTCGCTACATCCAAGGCGGCACCTCGACGGTCGGCACCGGCGGAAGCGTCGGATCCGGTGGCGGGGGTGACGCCTCCGGGGGTGGGGGCGGCGCTGGAGGCGGTGGTGGTGGAGGCGGCGGGGGCGGTACCACCCCACCTCCCCCGCCTCCTCCACCGCCACCGTCCTCGGGCTCCTGACCCGCCTGTAGGTGCGCCCCGATGACAGCGCTTCCCGCTCTCCCTGAGGCTTCGCCGAGCCACGACCCGGTGATCGCCCCCTACACAGCCACGACATTTCGAGCCCTCGGCACCTACGCCTACCTCGCGGTCCGAGACCCCCGTGAGCTCGACGCGGCCCGGACCCTGGCCCAGGAGATCCTCCGCGACGTGGACGAGACGTGCTCCCGGTTCCGGGACGACTCCGACCTGAGCCGCGTCAACGCCCACCCCGGGCACTGGGTTGAGGTCGATCCGTTGCTGATCGAGGCGGTGCGGGTTGCCGTCTCCGCCGCCCGACAGACCGACGGGCTGGTCAACCCGCTGCTCGGCGCACCACTGATCTATCTGGGCTACGACCGCGACTTCGAGACCCTCCAAGAGGTCGCCCCGGCCGCTCACGACGCCACCGAACAACCGGTCGATCGCGACGCCTGGCAGCTCCTCGAGCTCGCCGACGGCGCTATCCGGATCCCTCCTGCCACCGCGCTCGACTTGGGAGCGACCGCCAAGGCCTGGGCGGCCGATCTGATCGCGCGGGCCTTCGGGGAGGAGTTGTCCGCCGGTTCGCTGGTCAGCCTGGGCGGCGATCTGGCCATCGCCCGAGGCGCGTCCGGGGCTGCGGCAGAGCCGTGGCCCATCGGCGTCTCCGAGCACCCCGGGGCAGCTCCCGACCAAGTGGTCACCCTCGCCGAGGGCGGCTTGGCGACCAGCAGCACGCTCGTCCGCAGCTGGACGCGCCACGGCATACGCCGCCATCACCTGATCGACCCCCGCAACGGGATGCCGGCCCAGAGCCCCTGGCGCACCATCACCGCAACCGGGCCTTCGGCGGCGGCCGCCAACATCGCCAGTACAGCCGGCATCGTGCTCGGCGAGGCGGCGGTTGACTGGCTGACCGCACGCGAGGTGTCTGCCAGGCTGGTGGCCCACGACGCGACGGTCCATGTGGTCGGCGGGTGGCCCGCACCGGCCGCCTCCGCCGAGGCTGGCCGCCCACCGCACCCGGACGGAAGGAGCACGGAGTGAACGTCGACCTGCTCGATGGTCCGCTGCTGTGGTTCGTGGATCGCTCCTCCGGCCTGGTCACGATGCTGTTGCTGAGCGTCTCGACCGTCATCGGCGTGCTGTCCACGCGCGGGCGGGCTGGGCGCGGACTCCCGGTCTTCGTGGTGCAAAACGTGCACCGCAACATCTCCCTCCTCGCCATGGTGCTGCTGGCCGTCCACGTGGTGAGTTCGGTGGCACACGAGTTTGTCGACATCCGTTGGTGGCATGCGGTGGTCCCGTTTGGCTCGCCCTACGAACCGCTCCTCGTGGGTCTCGGCACGCTCGCGACCGACCTCCTGCTGCTCGTCGTCGTGACCAGCCTCGTGCGTGGCCGGATGCCCCACCTGCCCTGGCGGGTGATCCACCTCTCGGCCTACGGGGCATGGGGCCTGGGCACGCTCCACGGTCTGCTCCTCGGCACCGACACCGCGGGCGGTGGCTTCTGGGCCTTGGTCAGCATCGCGTGCGCCGTGGCAGTGGCGCTGGCGATCGGCTGGCGTTTGGTCGGCGTCCTGCGCGGCCCTCGACTGGGGGCTTCTGTATGACGGGCAGCCGGTGAGCGTTTCCTCTCCCATCCCGATCCCCACCGAGATCACCGTCGTCGAAGGCCCGGCGTTGTTGGCCGGCGTCGGTGCCGGACCCACGCTGGCCGTGCATCGAGACCGGTTCGGGCCGGTCCCGGCGATGAGCCTGTCGACGCTCGCCGGCTTCATCGAGTCGGCCCGGGTCACGGGCCGCGGCGGCGCTGGCTTCCCGTTTGTGATCAAGCTGCGCGCGGCAGCATCCGGGCGCAAGCGCCCGGTGGTCGTCGTCAACCTCAGCGAGGGTGAGCCGCCGAGCGGCAAGGACACAGCCCTGGCGCTGACACGCCCCCACCT
>JBAQXA010000403.1:0-12417 GCA_049299195.1 Nocardioides sp. | reverse complement strand
AGCCCGTGCCACCGCCGGAGTTCACCTTCGAGATCGCCACCCACAACGTTCTCGGCGCCAGCCACACCAGCGGCAAGGGACGGCGCGGCTTCGCGGGCGCGGAGACGCGGATGGGCTACACCGTGGGACTGCTCAACGGCTACGGCGTCGACGTCGTCGGCTTCCAAGAACTCCAGTCCTCGCAGTACCACATGTTCAGCAGCCGGATGCCCGGCTTCGGGGTCTACCCCGGGCCAGCGGCCGGCCCACTCGGCTATGAGAACTCGATCGCCTGGCGCGAGTCCATGTTCAGCCTGGTCGATTCCTACACGATCGGCGTGCCCTACTTCGGTGGCCGGATCCGGCCGATGCCCGTGATTCGTCTGAAGGAAGAGACCACCGGGCGAGAGTTCTTTGTCGCGAACTTCCACAACCCTGCAGACACCCATGGTGCTGCCGGACACTGGCGGGCCGCGGCTACCAGCATTCAGATCGGTCTGATCAACCGGCTCCAAGAGGAGTCGGGCCTCCCGGTGTTCATCACCGGCGACATGAACGAACGCGAGTCCTACTTCTGCCGGGTGACCGCAAGCACGGGCATCGCTTCGGCCAGCGGCGGCGGCACTGGATCGCCCTGTCTGGCGCCCCCCGGGCCGGTGCCGGTCGATTGGATCCTCGCGACCACCGACGTCGAGATCACCGCCTTCCACGACGTGCGGACCGGCATCATCACGCGCACGAGCGACCATCCGCTCCTCGTCGCCACCGCGCTGCTCGCCCAATAACCGGTCGGTTCCTCAGCCCACCCGGAGGTCGGACCACCGGCAGGCGCCTTCGCCCGGCCGCGACCGGTAGCGTTAGCCCGTGAGCCTCGCCCCGCCCCGCGTCTTCGCGGCCCGACTGGTGGGGCTCCCCGTGCTAGATCCCCAAGGCGATCAGGTCGGCAAGGTCCGCGATCTCATCGCCGGAGTGCGCGCCGACGGGCAACAGCCCCGAGTCGTCGGCATGGTCGCCGAAGTCTTCGGGCGGCGGCGGATCTTTATCCCGATGACCCGCGTGACCCACATCGACTCCGGGCACGTCTACACCACCGGTCTGCTCAACATGCGGCGCTTCTCCCAGCGCAGCACCGAGACCCTCGTGATGGGCGAGATCTTGGATCGCCAGGTCGTCATCCGGGAGACCGGGGTCAAGGGCACGGTTTATGACGTCGGCCTCGAACAGGCCCGCACGCGCGACTGGGTGATCGGCCGGGTGGCCGTCCAAGAGCCCGGTCGAGGCTTCCGGCGCCGGGGGCAGACCCACGTCGTGGAGTGGCGCGATGTCGACGGTCTTGCGGGCGGCAAGCAGGGCGACCAGGGGGCGGCACGCCTGCTCGAGACGCTCAGCGAGATGCGTCCGGCGGACGCGGCGAGCGCCCTGCACGACCTCCCGCCCGAGCGGCGTACGGCCGTGGTCGCGGCGCTCGACGACGAGCGGCTGGCCGACGTGCTGGAAGAACTGCCCGACGAGGATCAAGTCGACATCCTCAGCCGCCTCGAACCGGAGCGAGCCGCCGACATCCTCGAGGAGATGACCGCAGACGACGCGGCCGACCTGATCGCCGATCTCCCGGCCGACACCGCCGCCCGCCTGCTGGAGTTGATGGAGCCGGACGAGGCCGAGGACGTCCGCCGCTTGATGGTCTACGACGAGGAGACCGCCGGCGGCATGATGACGCCGGAGCCGGTCATCCTCCCTCCCGACGCGACCGTGGCGGAGGCGCTTGCGCACGTGCGCAAGGAGGAACTGCCGATGTCGCTCGCGGCCCAGGTCTACGTCTGCCGGCCCCCGCTGGAGACCCCCACCGGCCGTCTCCTCGGGATGGCGCACATGCAGCGGCTCTTGCGGGAGCCGCCCTCAAGCCTGGTGGCCCGCGTGCTCGACTCCGAGACCACCTACATCAAGGCCGATGCCTCGCTGCTCGACGTGGCCATCCACGTGGCCACCTACAACCTCACGGCTGCCCCGGTCGTCGACGACGAGGGCAGGTTGCTCGGCGTGGTCACCGTCGACGATCTGCTGGATCACTTGCTGCCCGACGGCTGGCGCGATCGGTCGAAGGACGCCACGGGCGGAGCGGAGGTCTGGCCGTGACGCCGGACCGCCAGCCGCGCGACGATCGGTCGCGGTCCAGCCGCCTGGATCAGCCGCAGGAGGCGCGCCGCGCCTTCTTCCGGCGACCCGACTACGACGCCGACGCGTTCGGCGTGTTTGCCGAACAGTTCGCCCGCTTCATGGGGACGGCGCAGTTCTTGTTCTATATGACGCTCTTCGTGGCGTTCTGGGTTGTGTGGAACCTGTTTGCGCCGGGGCCGAGCTTCGACGAGTACCCGTTCATCTTCTTGACATTGATGCTCAGCCTGCAGGCCTCGTATGCCGCCCCGCTGATCTTGTTGGCGACCAACCGGCAAGAGCGCCGCGACCGCGCCACCTACGAGCAGGACCGCGTGGCGGACGCCCGGGCCCACGCCGACATGGAGTTCCTCGCCCGCGAGGTCGCCTCGCTGCGCATGGCTGTCGGCGAGATGGCCACGAGGGACTATCTGCGCTCCGAACTGCGCAGCCTCCTTGCCGAGTTGGACGAGCGCGCCAAGTCCGACGAGACGGGTCTCGATCCGGGGCCCGATCCGGATCGGGGAATCGGAGCCCCACCGGACGCCGATTAGGCTGGGCCAGTGAGTGCATCACCCCCCTCTCCGCCCCACGGCCAAGCGACGTCTGACGCCGCACCCGACCTCGACCGGGTGCACGCTGCCCTAGCCACCGTGCAGGACCCCGAGATCCGGCGACCGATCACCGAGTTGGGCATGGTCGAGTCAGTAGCGCTCGGCGAGCAGTCCGCCCAGGGATGGTCCGTGCGCGTGCACGTGCTGCTCACCGTGGCTGGCTGCCCACTCAAGGACACCATCACCCGCGACGTCACGGCCGCCGTGAGCGCCGTCCCTGGGGTCGCGTCGGTTGACCTCACCTTGGGCGTCATGAGTGCGGAGCAACGCGCCGAACTGCAGCGCGGCCTGCGCGGCGGCGCGGCCCCCAAGGAGGTCCCCTTCGCCCAACCCGGGTCGCTGACCAAGGTCTATGCGATCGCCAGCGGCAAGGGCGGAGTCGGCAAGTCATCGGTGACGGCCAACCTCGCGGTCTCGCTCGCCCGGGCGGGTCGGCGCGTGGGCCTCCTGGATGCCGACATCTATGGCCACTCGATCCCCGCCATGCTGGGCGTCGCCGATGCGCGGCCGACCCAGGTCGAGTCGATGATCATGCCGGTCCCGGTCGACCCCGCCCTCGCCGGCGGCAGGTTGTCGGTGATCTCCATCGGGATGCTCAAGCCCCGGCGCGACCAAGTGGTCGCCTGGCGCGGGCCGATGCTCGATCGCGCACTCCTGCAGATGCTCGCCGATGTCTATTGGGGCGATCTCGACGTGCTGCTGCTCGATCTCCCGCCGGGCACCGGTGACATGGCGATCTCGCTGGGCCAACACCTGCCCAATGCCGAGGTCATCGTGGTCACCACGCCGCAGGCCGCGGCCGCAGAGGTCGCCGAGCGCGCCGGGACGATGGCCTCGATGCTCCACCAGCGCGTGATCGGCGTGGTGGAGAACATGAGCTACCTGGCCTGCCCACACTGCGGCGACGAGCACCGCCTGGAGGTCTTCGGTTCGGGCGGCGGGGCGCGGGTGGCGGCGACGCTCGGCGAACGATTCGGCTACGACGTGCCCATGCTGGCCGAGATCCCGATCGACCTGGCCCTGCGTGCCGGCGGCGACGACGGCACTCCCGTGGTGGCCAGCGCCCCGGACTCGGCCGCAGGCCGGGCGCTCACTGGGTTGGCGACCGGTTTGGCCGCGCGCGGTCGCGGCCTCGAAGGCCGCCAGCTCGGTTTGACCCCGGCGGGACGTGGCTGACCCATGTTCGGGATGGGGCTGCCGGAGCTCACGGTGATCCTGGTGGTCGCCGTGCTCGTCTTCGGGCCCGATCGACTCCCCGAACTGGCCCGTCAGGCAGGTCGGTTCGTCCGGCAGGCCCGCGCGATGGCCAACTCCGCACGCGATGACCTCCGCCGCGAGCTCGGGCCGGAGTATGCCGACCTCGAACTGCGCGACCTCGACCCCAGGGTGCTGGTCCGCAAGCACATCCTCGACGTAGCCGCCGAGGAGCCGGAGGCCCCGCGGACGCCACCCGCCTCACCGCGGTTTGCCCGTGAGCCGGGCACGCCCACCCCGTTCGATCCCGACTCCACCTGAGCCCCGGCAAACCTCAGGCCAAAGACCAGGGCCACAGGTTAGGACTGAAGGGGCGGATCGCTGCGGATTGCGGTGACCACGCTCAGCCGGACGACCACCGGGCGCCCGTGTCCCGTCATACCTTCTAGGAAGTCCGCTCCGACGCGTAGCGGCCGAAGTGGGACCGCACCCCCGTCGATGGTGTGCAGCAGACAGGTCTCCCCCGCCTCACCGAGGAGCAGCAGCGCCGAGCGCAGGCTGAGCCGCTCCCAACCCGCGCGAGCCACCTCCGGGCGTGCGCGCGGCGAGAGCCCCTCGACCGAGATCAAACCGCTCTCGGGCAACAGCCAGTCCATGGTGCCGGCCCGCAGCAGCACCCAACCCGACCCGATGCGTTCGAGCGTCCCGGTCACTCGGCCGACACCGACCACCGAGCAGGTCAGCACAGACCCCAGTGACGCGGCGAGACGTCCGGCCGCGTCTACCTCGGCGTAGTCGGCCCGGCCGACGTCGGCGAGTTCCCACTCCCGGTTGTCGGAGAAGACCCCCGCCGCACGCTGCTCCAGGTCATCCAGCACGTCGAAGAGCTCTAGCTCCCACCCCATGCGGTGACCCTACCCCTGTGGAAACCGCTCTTGACAGCGTGAGTAAAAGTCCTTGAAATAAGTCAAACGATGTCAAACAGCTACTAAAGGTTACTAATGAATGCTCAGTTGAGATGGCGGATGGCGACGGTGTGGCTGGCGATCACCGCCACTGCCAGCGGCCTCGCGCTGTTCCTGCGGCCGGCCCTGATCGATGCCCACTTCGCGCTTAGGACCGGGACACTGACAGCGACCCCCTTCGACGTGCTGCTCAGTTGGTGTTGCGCTGGGGTCGCCGCCTGCGTCCTGCTGTGGTGGTGGCTGGCCAGCACGTCGGTGCTGGTTGCGGCTGCGCGCGGCGACCTGCGGGCGACGGCCTGGGGCTGCCCAGACGTGCTGCGACGCCTGATCCTGCTGGCGTGCGGAGTGGCTGTCCTCACCGGTCCTGCCGCCGCGCACGCGTCCGGCTCGCTTGAGCCACGCGAGCACCGCCCTCCGGGCATCGAGTCGGCGACGGCCTCTCGCACTGACTTACTCAGCCGCGATCTGTTGTCGGGCCTCACGCTGCCCGATCGGGTGAGCGCCCCTGCTTCCACCGTGGTTGCGCCCCCGCCCGCACCCCGCCACGCGGCCCCTCCACCGGTGACCGAGGCCCAGCACACGGTCAGACCGGGCGAGTCGCTGTGGGTGATCGCCAGTCGTCAGCTCGGCGCCGACGCATCGACCGCCGAGATCGACCGCCAGTGGCGCGCCATCTATGCCCGCAACCGCTCCGCCATCGGCGCGGACCCCAACCTCATCGAGCCAGGCCAGCGGCTGACGTTGCCGCCGGCTCCCGCCGCCCCCGCTCAGGAGAAGCCATGACCGCCGTACCCCTCGACCAGTCCGCGTATGCCGTCCAAGGCACGCTCGCGTTGCCGCTCGGCCTGTTGCCACCGCCGTTGATCTGGCCGGCTGAGAGCCACGACCCACGCAACACCTTCGGCCCCAAGCCGGAAGCCGATGTCACCCATGTCGCGACCGTCACCCGCGCGAAGTTGGAAGCCTGGACCCGCCGGTTCGCACAGGCCGTGGTCGAGATCGTCGGGGGTGACCGGCCGGCCGCGCAGGTGCTGCGGTGGACGACGCCCCGGGTCTATGACGACATCTGCCGCCGCGCCCAACTGGTCACCCATGCCGCCAGCCGCCGCCCGGCCGGTCAACGCGGTCCTCGTCAGCTCACCGTGCCCCACCAGATTGACGGGTCTCGGCAGGGTGACGGGCCTCGGCAGGGTGACGGCTCTCGGCAGGTCGATGCGCCCCCGAGGGCACGGCGCGTGTCGGTGCGCCCGATCGTCCAGTCGGTGCGGATCAGCTTCATCACCGGCTCGGTCGTCGAGGCCACGATCCGCGTGCGCCACGGCGAGCGCTCGCGCGCCATCGCGGCCCGCTTCGAGGTGCTCGGCGATCGCTGGCAGTGCAGCGCGTTGGAGTTCGCCTAAGGGGCTGGAAGCCCTAGCGAGCGCCCGGCGCTCCGTGGCAGCGCTTGTACTTCATGCCTGAGCCGCAGGGGCAGAGCGCGTTGCGCCCCGTCCCGGCGAACGGGTCGATCGGCTCGGCCGCCGAACCCGCAACCACCGTCGCCTCGCCCTCCTCGTCTGGTGCCGAGTAGGCCAGGTGCTTCGGGCGCTGCGGCTCGAGGCCCTTGGCGCGGATCAGCGGATGGGCGGGCGCCGGTGCGGGCTCGGGAGCCGCCTGAGCGGGTGCCTGATCCGGCTGCTCATGATCGTGCTCATGGTCGTGGTCGTGGTCGACGTAGATGAAGTCGCCCTCGTCGTCATCTGCGGCGGGGTCTTCGGCCTGGACTTCCAGGTTGAAGAGGAAGCCGACCGACTCCTCCTTGATGCCGTCCATCATGGCCGCAAACATGTCGAAGCCCTCGCGCTGGTACTCCACCAACGGGTCCCGCTGGGCGTAGGCGCGCAGGGAGATGCCCTCGCGGAGGTAGTCCATCTCGTAGAGGTGCTCACGCCACTTGCGGTCGAGCACCGAGAGCACCACGCGACGCTCCAGCTCCCGCATCAGCTCGGGGCTCAGCTCCGCCTCGCGGCGCGAGTACGCCGCTTGGGCATCGGCGCTGTAGGCATCCCTGAGCTCATCACGATCGAGTCCGCCGCGACCGCCTGCGTCCGCCTCAACGCTCGCCAGGTCGATGCTGGAGGGGTAGAGCTGGCCCAGCGCGGTGGCAAGAGCCGGGAGGTCCCACTCCTCGTTGATGCCGTCGGTAGCAGCGGTGACATAGCCTCCGACGACGTCATCGATGAAGGAGCGCACCTGCGCCTCCAGGTCCGCACCTTCGAGAACCTCACGGCGCTCGGCGTAGATGACTTCGCGCTGCCGGCTCATCACGTCGTCGTACTTCAGCACGTTCTTGCGGGACTCGAAGTTCTGCGCCTCGACCTGGCCCTGCGCTGAGGCGATCGACTTGGTGACCGAACCCGCCTCGATGGGGACATCGTCGGGCACCTTGAGGGTGAGCAGCACCCGCTCGACCCACGCGGACTTGAACAGCCGCATCAGCTCGTCTTGCAGGGACAGATAGAAGCGCGACTCGCCCGGGTCGCCCTGACGTCCGGAGCGGCCACGAAGCTGGTTGTCGATGCGGCGAGACTCGTGCCGCTCGGTGCCGACGACATAGAGCCCGCCGAGCTTGCGGACCTCTTCGTGCTCGGCGGCCACCTGCGCCTTGATTCGCTCGACGGTGGCGGGCCAGGCGGCTTCGTATTCCTCCGCCGTCTCCAGCGGGTCGAGCCCCTGCTTGCGCAACTCCTGGTCGGCGAGGAAGTCCACCGAACCACCGAGCATGATGTCGGTGCCGCGGCCGGCCATGTTGGTCGCCACCGTCACCGCACCCCGGTGACCAGCGAGCGCCACGACCTTGGCCTCGTCGGCGTGCTGCTTGGCGTTGAGGACGGTGTGCGCGATCCCGCGCTTCTTGAGCATCCCGGAGAGGTACTCCGACTTCTCCACCGACACGGTGCCGACGAGCACCGGTTGGCCCTTGCGAGCACGCTCGGAGATGTCCTCGACCACGGCGTCGTACTTGGCCTCTTCGGTGCGGTAGACCAGATCCTTCTGGTCCACGCGCGCCATCGGCTTGTTGGTCGGGATCGGCACCACACCGAGCTTGTAGATCTTGTCGAACTCGCTGGCCTCGGTCATGGCCGTGCCCGTCATACCGGCGAGCTTCTCGTAGAGGCGGAAGTAGTTCTGCAGCGTGATGGTGGCGAGGGTTTGGTACTCCTCCCGCACCGTCACGTGCTCCTTGGCCTCGATGGCCTGGTGGAGACCGTCGTTGTAGCGCCGCCCGGCGAGCATGCGGCCGGTGTGCTCATCGACGATCAGGACTTCGCCGTCCATGACGACGTATTCCTTGTCGTTGTGGAACAGCTCCTTGGCCTTGATCGAGTTGTTCATAAACGAGATCAGCGGCGTGTTCACCGAGTCGTACAGGTTGTCGATGCCGAGGTGATCCTCGACCTTGGTGATGCCGGGCTCGAGCACCGAGATGGTGCGCTTCTTTTCGTCGACCTCGTAGTCGACGTCGCGGCTCATGCGATCGGCGATCGTCGCGAACTCGGCGTACCACTTGACTTCGTCCTGGGTGGGGCCCGAGATGATCAGCGGGGTCCGGGCCTCGTCGATCAGGATCGAGTCGACCTCGTCGACGATGGCGAAGTTGTGGCCGCGCTGGACGCACTCCTGGATCGAGGTCGCCATGTTGTCGCGCAGGTAGTCGAAGCCAAGCTCGTTGTTGGTGCCATAGGTGATGTCGCAGGCGTAGGCCGCACGTCGCTCGATCGGGTTCATGTGCGGCAGGATCACGCCGGTCGACAGACCCAGGAAGTGGTAGATGCGCCCCATCCAGTCGGCGTGGTACTTCGCGAGGTAGTCGTTGACCGTTACGACATGGACGCCCTTGCCACTGATCGCGTTGAGATAGGTCGGGAGCGTCGCGACCAGGGTCTTGCCCTCGCCCGTCTTCATTTCCGCGATATTGCCCAGATGCAGTGCCGCACCACCCATGAGCTGGACGTCGAAGTGGCGCTGGCCGATGACCCGCTTGGCGGCCTCGCGGACGGTCGCGAAGGCCTCGGGCATCAGGTCGTCGAGGCTCTCGCCGTCGGCGTGACGCTTCTTGAACTCATCGGTCATCGCCCGCAACTGCTCATCGCTCATCGCGACGAAGTCGTCCTCGATGGCGTTGACCGCCTTGGCGACGGCTTCTAGGCGGCGAAGGATCTTGCCTTCGCCGAGCCGGAGGATCTTGTCGAGGATGGCAGGCACGATCACTGATGCTACCGAGCGTGACCAGAGCGCGGAGAATTAGTGGCCGACGTGGGCACGCAGCGGCAGCGCGAGATCCCCGCGTTCGGCCACTTCGATCCCCGTCAGCCCCTGCCACCGCGCGAGCCTGGCCAGCTCCGCCGCGAGCTCCGCTGCCGTCTCCGGCGGCGCAGCAGACTCGGCATACGCCCCCTGCACGAGCAGGACCCCGCGCGCCCGATCGGCCTTGAGATCGGTGCGTGCCACGATCCGATCCCCGAGCAGGAACGGCAACACGTAGTAGCCATAACGTCGCTTGGCCGCCGGAGTGTAGATCTCGATGCGGTAGTGAAACTCAAACAGCGACTCCGTGCGAGCCCGCTCCCACACGAGGGGATCAAACGGGCTCAGCAGGGTGCGTGCGGTGATCGCGCGCGGCACCCGCGCCTCGTGGTGCATGAACGCCGGCCGGGTCCACCCCTCGACGCTGACCTCGCGCAGCTCCCCGGTCTCGCACAAGGTGGCCACGGCTCGGCGGGTCTCCGCTACCCCCATGCGGTAGTAGTCGGCCAAGCAGTTCACCGTGCCGATCCCATGGCTGCGCGCGGCCCGACGGACCAGTTCGAGCTCGGCCTCCTCCGGTGTCGGCACCGGCGCTTCGAGGACCGCTCGGGGCAGCACCCGCTCGGGTAGGTCGTAGCGCCGCTCGAAGGCGGAGTTCCGCCCGGCGATGGCCACCTCACCGGTGAAGAAGAGGTATTCGAGCGCATCCTTGGTCGCCGACCAGTTCCAGCCCCAGTGGTCACGACGGCGGGGAGCCCCATCATCGAGCTGGCGCGCGGTCGCGGCGCCGTCGCTGCGCAGCGCCGCCCGGACGCTGGCGAGCACCTCGGGCTTCTCGCGCACACGTTGCCACCAGCGGTCGTTCGCAGCGATGCGCTGCATCCGGTGCTGCATCACCGGCCAGAGATCGACCGGCATGAAGGCCGCGACATGCGCCCAGTACTCCACGAGCTGCCGCGGTGACCGCTCACTCGCACGGGTGAGCAGTGCCTTGTCGTAGGGGCCCATCCGCGAATAGAGCGGCAGGTAGTGCGCCCGCTCCAACACGTTGACCGAGTCGATCTGCAACACGCCGGTATGCCGCAGCGTGCGGCGCAGCGTGGCCAGGGTGGGGGCAGCAGAGTCGGCCCCAGAGTCGACCCCAGGCCCGGCGGCAGGTGTGCGGGCGAACCCCTGAGCCAGCAGCGCCACCCGGCGCGCTTGGGCCCGGGAGAGCGTCTGCGGAGCCAAGACGATCAGGGGATGTCGAGCAGCTTCTCGCGCACGGCGTACATGACGGCCTCCATGCGGGAGTGGAGTTGCAGCTTCTCCAAGATGTTGCGGACGTGGTTCTTCACCGTGTTTTCGGAGATGAAGAGCTGGCGGGCAACCTCGCGATTGTTGAGTCCCTTCGCCACCAGCCGCAGCACCTCAAGCTCACGCTCGGTCAGGCGCAACCCGGGCACCGAATCGGGCTGAGGCCGCGACATCTGCTTGAACTCGTCAATCAGCTTGACGGCCATGGACGGGCTGATCAGCGACTGTCCGTCGGCGACGACCCGCACCGCCTGGGCAACCTCGTCGATGGAGGAATCCTTGACCAGATAACCCGAGGCACCGCTCTTGACCGCCTCATAGAGGTCGGCCTCCTCCTCCGAAGAGGTCAGCATGATGATCTTGGCCGACGGCACGGCTTCCTTGATGGCTCGGCACGCGTCGATGCCCGAACGCTTCGGCATCTTGACGTCCAGCAGCACCACATCGGGCGCGATCGAAGCCGCCAGTTGGGTGCCCTCGACACCATCGCCGGCCTCGCCCACCACCTCAACGCCGGGCTCGACGCTCAGGAGCATCACCATCCCGCGGCGAAACAACTCCTGATCGTCTACGACCAGGACCCGCATCGGTTCGGACTCGGTCTCGGCTGCCCCATGCTCGGTCATGGAGTCATGATGTCAGACTCCGAGCTCAGCGGCCTCAGGTACGGGTGCCAGTTCGAGACCGATCACTCCGAAGTCGTAACCAACCCGGCGATAGACCACGCTCGGGCGGCCACTGTCGGCATCGACGAAGAGGAAGAAGTCGTGGCCGACCAGTTCCATCTCGTAGAGCGCTTCTTCGAGTGTCATCGGGTTGGCCGCATGCACCTTCTGCCGCACCACGAGCGGCCCTTCGCCATCCACCGCGATCGGACCGGCGTTGGTCGCGGGCGCGGCGGGCTCCGCTGCCGGTGTTTCGACGGCCTCGAAGACCGCTTCGCTGGCTCCCGACTGCGGGCGGCGGCCGCGATGGTTGCGGCGGCGGTCAGAGGCGCGTCGCATCTGGGCGGCGATCTTGTCGAGGGCGAGATCGAGGGCCGCCATCTTGTCTGCTGCGCGCGCCTCGGCGCGGATCACCGGCCCGCGCGAGACCGCGGTGAGCTCCACGCGCATGGCGCGCTCGGACAACCGTGGATTGCGCTCCGCCTCGACCTCCACCGCCATGCGCACGATCCGATGGTCATGTTTCTCAAGGCGCGCCAACTTCTCCTCGACGTGTCCGCGGAATCCCTCGGAAAGATCGCAGTGCCGACCGGTGATCACAATGTCCACTTCGAGTTGCCTTTCGGTGCGCTGGATAGATGGGCTGGAGTCCGCTCGACCGACCTGGTCTTCGTCCCCACACTCGCCTGCTGAGGTGCTCGCAGCTTGTTGCCACTACTGACCTTCTCCCGGGACTTGCCACATCTGGTGGCGAGGCCGAGGCAGGACTTACTGCTAAGCCGCACCGTGCTCCCCTTCGCCCCTTGCGAGGGCGTCGGATTACGTGGGCCGTTTCGCCTGCGACTGGCATCGGCTTGCCGGCCACCAAGGTGACCAGCGCAACCACGGACCCGAGCGGACTCCATGGGTTGACGCTAGTCGGGCGCGGCCCCGGACAAAAGGGAACCCGCAGATTGCCGGGCCAGCGGGACGCCGGTTGCGCTCAGAAGCTCCTCGCAGACCGGTGCCGGCGCACCGACGCAGCCACTGTGGCGATGGCATCGGGGACCAACCCGATCGCTGTGAGAGCGCGTTGGGCCTCGAGCGCGGTCGCCCCAGTCGTCAGCACGTCGTCGCAAATCACCGCCTGCCAGCGACCCCCTGTGCCCGCGACCTGCCGCTGCAACCGCCGCTGCTGGTCCCCCGGCACCCACAGCGATTCGGCGACGTTGCGCGCCCGGGCCACCGCGTCCAAGCCTCCCTGGTCCGCCGGCGCCCCCCGCG